>DATBXH010000460.1:0-3853 GCA_036514375.1 Bacteroidales bacterium
TAAAAGAAGGTTGGCTAGTGAACGCACACTTGTAACCTGCCAACTTTGGCGATAATCTGATGAGATTTTGTCCGCCGCAAACCGCTTCGTTAGGCAAAAATCAGGGAATAGTTGCACAAGAACTCCAAACGTTCGAGTATGTGACATAGGAGCATGAGTAACCTATCGAATATAATCTGTCAGTCCATTTGCCCTGACATTCAACCGGTACAGTTTCCCCCTTGCTCCAGTCATTTCCGTTCAGATAATAATAGGCTCCGCTTTGCCCCCGGTTAAGATACGTTTTGAAATAGTAAATGTAGCTGGTACCTTCCTGTTTCATTGGGAAGAGTTGCCAGTTGCCATCATGATCGGCAGTAAATTCTCCGGTAATATAAACTCCCTGCGAAACATCAACTCCTGTCATATCCACTCTGAACTTAACTTCTACATTACTATCGGACAGGAATTCCACACCTCCGGGTTTAATCAATCTGTTTGAGAAATCGTAGAAGGCAACATTTTCCCAGTTCGATCCTATTCCCCATAAAGTTACATTACTGGCCGATACCCATTCCGGTTCCCATGCAATTACCCCGGCACCGCCGTTTGCCTGGACAGCTTTTTTAACTTCGATAAGGAAATCCTTTTGTAACTGAGGACATGGTGCGTCAGGAAATCCTACAGCCATTAAACTCATGAGATTGATCAACTGGTCGTTCCACCATCTGGTCCATATGTGCCCGGTTTCTGCAATAATAACCTGTTTCCCATATTGTGTCTTTATATATTTTACCAATTGTCCAAGTGTTTCCGTATCGAAACGCTGCCATTGCGGATAGTATGATAGTCCTAACATGGTAAAATTGGCAATACCATTGGCCGTTATATTCGACATCCAGTTTTTAACATCATTCGGATCCATGGCTATGTGAAGGATTGTTTTTATATCCTTATGGTACTTACTATTAAAAGCTTTAACTGCATTAATACCCGCATTTAACAGCGTGACATTGCGGGGCCAGTTTACCGGTAATAAGCCGGTGGTATCAGCTGATCTGACCAAAATGTTATTGTTTATTTCGTTGCCTATCTGAACGAGGTCAGGTAGCAGATTCTCATTCTTTAAAATGGTTAATACCCTTGTGGTGTATTTCGATAAGGAATCTGCTAAAAGGGGAGTATTATCGACCACCGGTAACCAGGCAGCAGGAACCTGATTCCGTTGAGGATCGGTCCATAAATCGGAATAATGGAAATCCAGCAGAACATACATGTTCAGATCCTTAGCCCGCCGGATAGATTTTTTTACATCGTTTAATGTTGAATAATTCGTCCATGTGGGATTGTGCCATAAACGAAGACGCACCAAATTAGCCCCATGATTATGCATGGTGGTATACGGATCCAGATTTTGACCGTCTTCCGTATAAACGACACCAACATCCTCTAACTCGTTTGTGTATGACAAATCAACGCCTTTTATAAAAGGTAACCCTGATTTTAATTCCACCGCATCGGAATTATCGGCAGATACAGGAAGTGCTGATTTCTTGCATGCCGAGAAAATGCATGCTGTTACAAGAAATAAAATTGTTATCAGTTGTCTGTTTTTCATGGCAAAAAAATTTAGGTTTGACATAAATTAGTTACTGATTACAGTATTTATGCAATAATACAGTTTGCCATATTATTTGACCTTACGAAACAGGACAAAAGCTAACACGAATTGGACATAAATTGGAGAGATTTGCACAGCATCATACAGATAATACTCAAATTAGCCAGCGCATAACTATAAAAATCGTTACTTTGGCAAATAATCGAATCACATGAAAGGTCAGAACAGAAGCGATATTAAAATCGGTAAAGAAGTTGGAATCGTATTGAAAGAAGATCAAGGCTCGGGCAAAATAACCGAAGGAATTGTTCAGGATATCCTTACCCGCAGTTTATATCATCCGCATGGAATAAAGGTTCGGCTAACTACAGGAGAAGTTGGCAGGGTTAAATTGATCAAGTAAAAGATATTGCCGTTATGAAGGCAGCCTCACTGAAAGAAATAAAAACCGAACTCAATACATTGCATCCTCAGCAGATACAAGAGCTTTGTATGCATATGGCTAAATTCAAAAAAGAGAATAAGGAATTACTCACGTATCTTTTATTTGAAGCCCACGATGAGAAAGCATATATAACCGGAGTAAAATCGGAGATTGACGAATTATTTGATGAGGTAAACAAAAGCAATACTTACTTTGCCAAAAAAAACATCCGGAAAATACTGCGGATTACGAACAAATACGTGAAATATTCCGGTTCGAAGCAAACAGAAGTTGAATTACGGATTTACTTCTGTAAAAAATTAAGGAAAACCGGAATCCCTTTACCTGTAAATACTGTACTTGGCAACATTTACCTCCGGCAATTTCAAAAAATAACCCAATTGGTAGCTACACTGCACGAAGATCTGCAGTTCGATTATTCGGAAGAACTCAGTCTTTTATAAAAGACGCCGGGGAGTGTACACAATAATCATCTCTTTAAAGGATAAACATTCATAATAAACAAAGCCGTCCAAAGAGTCTGCGAAACAGGGTAATCCACTCACATCGGTAAGCTTCAACCCTCTTTCTGTTCTTGACTTTTCTGACGGCTTCGTTTATTTGCGGATTGCAGGAGACATTTGTAGAAACATTTGATTTCGCAATTATATTTTTCTATTGCGAAAGATGGGATTAATAATTATAAGGCAGGATTTACCTGCGTTTTTTGAATCCGAGTTTTGATCTCTTCGTCGGCTTCAAAGATAATATGTATATCCTTGATCAGAGCGACCGAGACCCCCTCTTTGGTAGCAGCTGATTCGCTCGAAAACGAAAGCCGGAACGAACCAAAACCATCGAGTTTTACGCTATCACCTTCCATCAGCCATTTGGGTAGCTGATCAATCAGGTTTGCAATTACATTCTGTACATCGCCGGCCGATAACGACGAAACTTCCGACAAATCCTTACTAAGTTTTTTCAGATCCCTTTTGCCGGTAAGTTTTGGCGATGCATACCATTTCTTTTCCTTTGTCAGTGGATTGGGACGTTCCACCGGATTTAATTGTAAAGCCATAAATTTTAAGTTTTAAATTGTTTAACATTGATTAAAAAGATGGCTCCTGTAACCCTGTTTTTTACAAAAATGGATGTTAACTTTTGTGAGTCCGTATTTACACGTTCGTGAGTCCGTATTTACGAGCGCGTGAGTCCGTATTTATAATGACTTAAATACGGATCGACAAAAAGTATTATCCTTTCAAAGAACTTGTAATATAATTTTGTATCAAAACTAGATACAGTATTTAAAATCAGCAAGAAAGTGGTCAATTAGTTCACCTGCGGTATCTTTTACTATACGAACGGTATCTTTTATTATACGAACGGTCATCAGTCTTTTTTGATCCGGGGTTTATCCTTCGGTTGGATGTTAATACACAATCCTTTACCATCTCATTCTGAAACGGAGGTTGGAGATACAAGTGGGGAAATACCGAAAATAAATTTTTACATCAATATGAAATTAGCAGGAGCTGGTGCTGACAATAACTAAATGAATGGTTACTCAATTTGATGTGTGAAGGACTAAAACATTCCTGATTTATATCTCAGCTTGACAAAGGTATTCCCGCATTTTGTAATTTTACGTTTAACCATTTCGGGCCTGCACATGTTATATATGCACGAAACCCTTAAAAATAAATTTTATACCTATGAAAATAGCTACGTATAATGTGAATGGAATTAACGCCCGCTTACCCGTATTGCTCCGCTGGCTCAACGAAACATCACCTGATGTTGTTTGTCTGCAGGAACTGAAAGCTCCC
>DATBXH010000461.1:0-3119 GCA_036514375.1 Bacteroidales bacterium
ACTGTTCATGGGCGTACACAAAAGATGATGTCTACCGGACAGGCTTTGTGGACTGAAATTGCTAAAGCAGCAGATTTACGGAACAAAACAGACGTAAATACGGTGATGATCGGAAACGGTGATGTTACCAGCTGCCCGGAAGCGTCCGAAAAAACTGAGAGTTATGGAGTAGACGGGGTCATGGTTGGAACAGGTATATTCAAAAATCCATGGATGTTCCGAAAAGACCATCAGGAAATCACCACGGATGAACGATTTGATCTGCTTCAAAAACACATTGAACTGTTTCGTGATACCTGGAATAAGAGAAAGAATTACAACATCCTAAAACGATTCTATAAAATTTATCTGAACGGATTCCATGGGGCTTCCGATTGTCGCGGAAAGATGATGCAGGCACAAGGATATGATGAAGCCTTAAGTACCCTGAAAATGATAAAGAAGGAGATATCAGGGTATGCGAATAACTGAACTTACTGCTCTTTACTACAGGACAGAGTGCTGAGGCTGTCTAAAAAGTCAGGGATTGAGCGTGGTCTGGAGACCATAGCCGTCAAGCTAAGAAATATAAAATGTCGTTTTACTACTCTTTAGCTCCATGGGAGCGACCTATTTGTAGCTAAATTGTGGTGGAAATGAAAATTTGTTTCTTCGGCGCACGATTAAACATGATCCAGAGAAGTATCTTCAATGCGCCGAAATTCAACACTTTTGCAAAGAGACATCTCTTTCGACGCAACCGTATTCATTACTTTTCTCATGATGGTTCGTGCGTCGAATGAAAATTGTCAATGATGAATCACCAAAACTACAAATAGGTCGCCATGATATGGCTATGATTCTTTCTATAATTAAATTGATAATCCTTAGCTTGACGGCTATAGTTTCCAGATTATGCCGCGTATCGAAGCCTTTTTAGACGGCCTCTTTATTTACTTTAAAAAGGCAGTTTATTGATATTCTCCTCGATATCCTGATCGCTGCTGCGCTTCTGCCGGTTAATATCTTTACCGATTTTGAAATTATAGGTGTAATTAACCATAATAGCTCCTCTCAAATGCAGATACGATTCCGACCGCTGGTAAAAAGCACTCGTATTCAACGTAGTGGTATTATCAAAGAGTTTGTCGGTAAATGGATTAAATATCATTACATTAAGGCTGCTGCTATTTTTAAATTGCTTTACCAATCCGAACAAATAGAAGGGAGACATTCTGGATTCCTCCTGTCCGTTGATCGTAGGACCGTTAAGATTTAGCACTGTGAAAAACCTGAAATTATACGGCAAAGGACATACGGCATAAGAATTCCAGTTCCAGCTTGTTTTATTTACCGCGTCAATCTGATCCTTGTATCTGTCGATATGGTTATAAGAATATCTGAAATTGGAATTGAACATGACTACAAAAATCTGTGAGAAAACGGATAATCCCACCCCTGCTTCATAACCGTTTGAAATGTTCATGGGAACCGTTTCGTATATGGAACCTTTTAATGACGTGTCCTGTTGTGTAATATTCTGAATAAGTCTTGTTTTGTACTCATAAAATAGTTGCGGTGAAATACTTCCGCTGAATTTACTTTTCCCATACTTCATACTGTAGGTCAACTGAAAATTGTCCCTGTAAGCAGGCTGAAGGTTAATGTTTCCGCGACGGATGGTCTGACTGTCTACCACACTTACAAAAGGATTTAACTGGCTGCTCGAAGGTCTGATAACCCTGCGCGAATAAACCAATTTTAGATTATTCCTTGAGTTAATCTTATATTGTGCATTTGCATAAGGAAGAGGCGAAAAGTAATTATTCTTATTATTCGAGTTAATCGTTACGTTAGCAGCCTCAATCCGCATTCCTATTTTACCACTCCCCTTCTTGAAAAATCTTGATAACTCAGTAAAAGAGCCTCCTCTTACTTCTTTATAATCCAGATTCGGGGCATTGGTAAGCGAACTTATGTTATCTACCGTATACTGATTATAATTTCCATTGATACCTATGCCAAATGTGTAAACACTGTCGAATGGCAATGTATAGTTAGCCTGGGTATACGCGGTCTGCGTTTTGGTCTTGTTTTCTTCGTATTGATACGGGTCTTTTAAAAGAAGCGTATTATCCAGTGCATAGTCAATGTTTTGATATCTTGTTTTATTATCGTTATTCAAACTGTTGTAATAATTCGCTTCAACCTCGTACCCGTGTTGGGTTTTCGGATCGAATTTATGTTTGTAAAATACCGAGGTCGTAAGGCCTGAATTCGCATTATCCGAATGATTGGTTGTTTCATATATTCTCGTTAAACTCTCATTTTCATAGATATGATTGAAATTATCAGCATCGCTGGTTGCTTTACTTCCATTGTACGAAACATTGAAATTGAAATTGTTCTTGTCATTGGGATCGTAAATAAACCCTGTATTGGCATTCCAATTATAATTTTCGGATGGTTGATTGCCTATTCTGGCTAATGAATTGGTTGTTGCATCTCTTTCCATGGTATTAAAAAAGTTAAACTTCCGGGCTCCCCCGTTCGCAGCAACATAATATGAAATTTTTGGTAATCCGTAATCGAGGCTGCTATTGGCCCTTCCTAAATACGTATTCTTGCTGTTAGGCACCAATTGAATATTTTCGTTACCCTTTAAACCGTATCGCATTTCGCGAATCGTAACTACATTTATGACGGCATCCACATCAGCATCGTATTTGCCTGAAGGACTTGTAACTATTTCCAGTTTATCGACTTGCGACGGATGAAGTTTCTTTAAATATTCTTTATCCCTCGTTACTCCGTCCACTTCAATCTTAATATTTGTTTTACCGTCCACCGTAATATTCTCGTTGAAATAGTCCACTTGTACCGAAGGGACCTTTCGAAGCACATCCAGTCCATCGGTCGAGGTTTTTTTCATGTCGCCGGATATACCGTATACCGTTCTGTCAGGCAGTTCGGTAACCCTTACCTTCGACCCGGCAATGACTACCTCTTTTATATTATAAATGGCAGGCTCTAAAGCCAGAACTCCGACATTGTCGATCATGCTTCCTCTTTTCTTTGGAACCGCTGCGACCATCGTTTTATAACCAAATTGTTTTATTCGTAAACAATATGTTTTAGCC
>DATBXH010000462.1:0-7216 GCA_036514375.1 Bacteroidales bacterium
TGGTATTGTATTCAGAAATGGTATTCTTTTGGTTGAGTTCACCGATAGTCTGAAGAGTAAAGGTCTTAAAACACGCGACGCCATTATCCAGGCTGGTAAAACCCGTATCACGCCGGTTATGCTTACAGCCACTGCAACCATCCTTGGTTTAATACCGCTGGCTATCGGCTTTAATATTGATTTTGGAGGATTATTTACTCATCTTCAACCACACATCTATTTTGGTGGCGATAATGTGAAGTTCTTCGGTCCGCTTTCCTGGACCATCATTTTTGGATTGTCATTTGCGACCTTCCTAACACTTATTTTCATTCCTGTAATGTACTATATTATGTACGCAGGCAGGGTAAAAGTTAAGAGACAGGCTAATGCAATAAAAATGCGCAGTGCTGATTTTAAAGATTTAGTTTAACAATTTGGTAAGTAGTATGTAAAGCCCTTTGAGATTTCTCTCAAAGGGCTTATTTTTTGTCAGCTCCAGTCTCTCTGTTCGTAATATGCTCTCATATTGAGAATGGTGCATTCGAAAGGCTGGGAAAAACTAAAATTGGCAAAAAACTTATAAGTTCTACGGTTTGCTTTTTTTAACCAGGTATCCTAATTCCTCCCATCTATTAAAACCGTCTTTTATATGGAAGACTTTATTTTTTCCTTTGGAGGCCAGTAACAGACAGGCATCAATACTTTCACCTCCTGATTTATCATAAACTATAACAGTCTGGTCTTCATCTATGGTATCACTCATAGCAATCAGGATTGAATCATTAGGAACCCAAATGGCACGGGGAATATGTTTATTCAGATAATCGGAATCGGGCCTGATGTCAAGAATGATGATCTGAGGAAATGATGTACACCATGCATGAGCTTCATCGGCTGTAATTTCATGACAGGTATAAAATTTTTTTTGAGCACTTGAATTAACAATATTCCCGGCTAAAATAAGACTTAAAATCCAGTATTTTATTTTACTCATCAGATGAATTCTTGGGGAGAACAAAAGTAAAACTACTTCCTTTAAATGGCTCACTTTCTACCCAAATTTTCCCTTGATTTTTTTCCATTAACTCTTTGCATAATAGTAAGCCAAGTCTTGAACCCGTTTCTCCTTCAGTCCCAATCGTGGTGTGTTGCATATCAATTCTGTATAATTTTGGAGCATCTTTTTTGTTAATACCAATACTTGTATCTTTTACTACAATAGAAATGCTATCTGCCTTTATTTTTATCAAGGCAATCAGTGAAAGTGGATAAGGTTAATATTGGGTTACCATGTTGGGCGCTAGGATCGGGAAATTTTGTCCCAAAATGGAGCTGCAAGTCAGATAAATGCATAAATTTATAAGATTTAATGATAAATGCACTATGAGGAGCGCAAATATCGTAAGTTTTGCAAACGATTTTATTGGATTATTTTATCCAAAGATTTGTGCATCCTGCTCAGAACTTTTGGTACGTAACGAGATTCTTTTTTGCACTACCTGTCGTTACGAACTCCCGAGGACTAATTTTCATTTAGACAAAGAGAATGAGGTGGCTCAGATTTTTTGGGGTAGGGTACCTGTTGAAAATGCGACGGCCCATTTTTATTTTCATAAAGGAGGCCGTGTGCAGGAACTTTTACATAAATTAAAATATAAAGGACAAAAAGAGATAGGCGTGGAGCTCGGGAAGATAATTGGAAAGGAACTTGAACAGTCACCTTTTAATCAGGTTGATGCGATTATTCCTGTTCCGCTACACCCAAGCAAAAAGAGAAAACGAGGCTATAACCAAAGTGAATGTGTTGCGTCCGGGATTGCATCTGCTATGTCCAAGCCTCTGAATATAAATTCTCTGGTCAGGGTTGTGGCCAACCCAACACAAACCAGGAAGCATCGCTTTGAACGGTGGACTAATGTGGAAGGCATTTTTGCGCTTAAGGAACAACGGAGCATTGAAAATAAACATATTCTATTGGTGGATGACGTAGTTACCACTGGTGCTACATTAGAGGCTTGTGCTTCTGCCCTGTTGCAGGCTAAAAATGTGAAAGTAAGCATTGCTACGGTAGCAAAAGCATGATATTTGCTTTAGTTAGGTTAATCCGGGTTTATTCATTCCATTTATAAGTATCTGTTTTAAATCCTGCAAGAGTAAGTAATCTGTCGGTTACTGTTAAAACAAGATCACGGATGTCCTTTGGTTTGGAATAAAACGAAGGTGAAGCCGGACAAATAATTCCCCCTGCTTCGGTAACCAGTTTCATATTATTGATATGAATAAGGTTTAAAGGTGTGTCGCGCGTTACGAGAATAAGTTTTCGTCGTTCTTTGAGCATAACATCTGCGGCCCTTGTTATTAAATCGTCAGATACGCCATGTGCAATTCTCCCTAATGTTCCCATAGAGCAAGGACAGATGATTACCGAATTATAGTCCGAACTCCCTGAAGCAAAGGGAGCATTAAAATCTTTTCGGTCATACCTGCGAAAAGGAAGGTTATCCGGATCTTCGTCCAATTCATATTTCCAAACCTCGCGGCCCTTTTCCGAAAAGACGATGGAAACATCCTCCCACTGCGATTTTATAGTTAATAGTTTTTCAAACAGTACTTTTGCATAGATGGAGCCACTTGCTCCTGTAACACCAATGGCTATTTTCATTTTGCAATTGTTTATTTACCGAGTGTATAATATAACCCCAGGCTAAATAAATTATTAAAGACACCAGAATGTCTGAAGTATGTGTAGTTTACAGTAGGTCTGTTTACGATTGATAAGATGGAATAGGAATAGCGCAAGTTAACCGAGAATTTCTTAGCAAATTGGTAGTTCATTCCAATCAAACTACTTAATTCAAAAGGTTTAAACTTGGTTGTAGCTCTGGAAGGAAGAATACCATTTTCATCTTCCTCCGAATAGGAAAACAAATATCCGAATCCCAGCCCGGCTTCAATCCCAATTTTTTGTTTTGTATTGTATCGCAATAAAACCGGTATCTCAATATAGTTGAGGTTACTTTTATATTGCGTAGGGTCCTGTTCTGTGGTAAGTTTACGGGCACCCTTACTCATATATTTAATTTCCATCTGAATATCCAGAACGTCAGTTAAATGAGTGTAAACATACGTTCCGCCCATCAGGCCAAATCTGTTGTACCCGGAGTATGTATCACCGTCTACCTGGCTGGCGTTAAATCCCAGTAACGGACCGCCATGAAAACGTTGCGCAAAAGAAATACCCGGAATAATAAAAAATAACATCAGCACAATGATACCAAAAGTTTTCATCGGGGAATCAGATTAAATTGTTTCAATAATCGGTCGGTCAGAATCTTAATGCCTGTACCTGCCTTTTCTTTAATAAATTCAACTTTTTTTGAATGAGGCACATCGTTTGGATCAATGAGGTAAATGGGAGTTCCTGAGGGCACATAATCGATTAATCCTGCAGCCGGATAAACATTGAGGGAAGTTCCTATTATAGCAAATGCATCTGCATCCTGCACCATTTCAGTGGCTTCGTTAAACGCCGGAACAGCTTCGCCAAACCAAACAATATGTGGCCGAAGCTGCGATCCATGTTTACATGTATCTCCCCAATTGATATCCTTATACCCGATGTCATAAACAGTTGAGGGATAATCTACACCCCTGGCTTTGGTTAATTCACCGTGCAGGTGAAGCACGTGTTTACTTCCGGCACGTTCATGCAGATTATCTACATTCTGTGTAATGATGTAGACTTCAAAATATTTCTGAAGCTCGGCTAATCCATAATGACCGGCATTTGGCTGGGCATGTTCCAATTGTCTCCGCCGTTCATTGTAAAATTTTAATACCAATTGGGGGTTTTGGTACCAGCCTTCGATGCTGGCAACCGTCATTACATCGTATTCTTCCCAAAGTCCACCGCTATCGCGGAACGTTTTGATACCGCTTTCGGCGCTCATACCGGCACCGGTTAAAACCAAAAGTTTTTGCATAAAACTAAAATTATCTGTCAGGGTCCGGGCAGGAGCAACTTACCCGGGAGTCCGGTTTTGATTCAAATTTACGCAAAACCTTATAAAATACACATGATTAGGTAAGGATAAACCTTAATTACTGTTTATCAGGCAGATTTACAATTCTGTTGGCTAACTTTTCATTGGGATGCATTCCTTTTTGGATGACCTGACTGACAACGGCTCCTTCTTTTTTATAAAGGTCAAAATTGACATTCAGAAATGCAGCCATGGTACGTGCCAGTTGATTTTGATATAACTGGCCGGCAGTTTTGATCTCTCCTTTGGGTGAAGTATCAGGTCCCATAACAGCAAACCAGGTTTGACCTGACCCTGGTGTCAGGCTGCCATGATTCATCCAGCTATTCCGGAACAGACAGCCACGACCATGGTCAGTAGTAATGATCAGCGTTGTTTTATTCCGGTATTGATCATTCGATTGAATAAAATTCCACAATTCCTCAATATAATGATCAATGTGATGAATGGCGTCGAGATATTCATCGTATCTTCCGGCATGGGCCAGGTCGTCTGTTTCTCCGTACGAAATAAACATCATCTTTGGGGTGTATTTCTTTAAATATTCCATCGCATACAGGTAGGTTAAAACATCAGGCCTGTCTGCCTTTGGAGATGTAACCTCTTCTTCAATTGAATTCAATTCTTTTTCTTCATCCGTGAGAGGGTCCTTGGTAATGATTTGATTGCCTGCGTTCACAAAAAGCCCGCTTCGCTTCACATTAAGGATGTAAGGAAATAAATCCCACGAACTTACCGCCGCAACCTGGTTATGATAAGCGGGTAAGGAATTGAGATACTCCAGGATGGTCACATTGGGGTTATTTCTTTTTTTGTTGGAATAAATAGTTTTATCGTTTCGGATACCTGTCAGTATTTCGTTATAACCGGGATAAGAGAACCAGTAACGATTGGTGAGATTAACACAATTTTGATACTTGCGGTTTCCGTAAATTTGCCCCTCAGTGGCAATTGTACTCCACATAAAAGGCATCAGAATTTTTCTGCGTTCATCAGGATCGTCGTTCCAATACTTATTTTTAAGTTCCTGTGGATTTTCAACATAATCCTTGTCTTTTACCAGTTTTTTATTTGCTCCGGTAAATACTTCCTGCCATCGCAAACCATCAAGGGTAACCAGTATAATATTCCTGGTTGAAGTTTCATTTTGTGAAAATGCTGATACAGCGCAGCCTGCCCATAACAGAAAAATGTAAGGTAATGTTTTCATAAACAGTGTATGTAAAATGAATATATGTAGAATTGTTTCGCTAACCCGGAATTAAAGTGAATAATTAGAATACACTGTTTTATTTAGAAGGTTGAAACGATAAGCAGACGAAAACATAATCTCAACTGTCCTCCACCATAAAATCGTTTGTGTCTAAACAAGGTTGATGCTTAAAAAGTTTATTTATAGAATGGTAGGATCAATGAGATTTAACATTATTTAAGTTTTTATGTTGGCATTACCACAAACATTGCCATCTCAACCCGACTAAAAAAGGGATATTCTTCTCATGCTTGCGCTCGTTTTAAACGTGTGCACGAAATAACCCCGCAGCAAAGCCAAACCCAACAGTTTACGCGGGTTCGAGATATAGATGAAGGTAGATGGGGAAGCACCAAAAGACGCCTCTGAACTTGCATATCTGGCTACAGATACCCATACTTTTATTCTTAAATCCAGGTAATTTAGCATTCCAAAGGGTATTGATTATAGTAATAAGACCGTCTTGCTTGCCCCAAAAACAACAGGAGAGGATGGAACGGAAGGGTTGGTATCCCACCGGCACTCACGAACAGTCATCTTTTTAACGGTAGCATCAATAATCACAAGCTGAAACGAGAGCTTCGTTTCGTCCGATCTGGAGAAATTCCCTTTCATGGGCGAGTCGACTCTGAAGGTTTGCAGGGCAATGTTCTTGTCAGGCCCCTGGTAGGTATAGAACTCATTAGCATTGTCGTTGCCATGAAAATACGCTTTAATAACAGGATGGCCTTTCATCCAGAGGGCAAAATTCCGTTGTTCGATGGTGCTTGGGACATCAATGGTAAACCCATCCTTGCATTTTTCCTCCAACAGATTCTCGAATTTATCGGTAGAGTTGATGGTTCTCGAAGGGTTTGGGTTTGTTAAATGCTTGATCTCAACATCCGGTTCGTCATGAACAAACAAAAGCGCAGGATTGGTAACATGGGCTAAGTCCTTATCCAGCCAGAGACGTTCGGCAGAATCCGGCCAAACACACGCAAACGTAAAATGAACCCCTCTAAAATCCATGGAATAATGCACTTTATCTGTGACATAGTCATAATTTTCGACTGTTTTAGGAGTTTGGGGATTCATAAACATATTGTACATTCCAACCATCGAAGCCGGATCGCGTATAGGGTTCATGGGTCTGTAAAACCCGATCGCATTGGTAACGTCATGATTACCCGGAACGAGATAAAGTTTTGCTTTTTTACCGGAATCGTCTGTCAACGTTAGCATTCCTGAATAATCGTCAAGAAATTGCTTCCAGGAAACAGTGGCACTTTGGATACCAATTTCCTCGCGGTTAGCCACGTCACCCGTTTCAATCAGAAAATTTACACCGCCTACTTTCATACCTGCTTTGACCCCGCTGTCATTTGGCAGGGTAAGATCGGTTACGGTATTGATCTTCTTAATCATGGCCAGGTTCACCGTATGAGAATCCACATTGGTATCGCCCCGGAAGTGAGGACGGGTAATCCCATAGTGTGCGTCTGAGGTATATACGAACGTAATATACCGGTGAGCGTTTGATGAACCGGAATGACCGACACAGGATGATGCAACAAATACCACCAACACAATCAGCCCGAGGACTAATTTCTCGCGGTATTTTCTTTGGTTTAAAAGCAATTTTTTATTATTCATAAGTTCGAAAGATTAAATAAATGGTAATGAATAAAAATAGATAGAGCCCTGTAGGAACGTTTATATAGCAGCCAGGGGTGTTACCTCTTAAACAGGATATCAAGGAACGACCAGAATCCTGCGAAAATAAACTCCGGACCGGGTGGTAATTCTCAACAAAAGCAATCCTCCTCCATAATGCAACATGCTTAACGGCAATACATACGAATTACCGTGAACAAGCGTATCGAACAGCTTTTCTCCTGAAGTGGTAAATGCTTCAATCCTTGTCAGGTCCTCCATACCTGTAATGGTAACCTGACCC
>DATBXH010000463.1:0-3007 GCA_036514375.1 Bacteroidales bacterium
ATTTGCTATCTTACTTTCTTTCAACCCAAAGACAAAGTAGCTATAAAAGATACGTATAAAGATCCAACTGTCGCTTATGCTCAGGCTAAACGCACCCTTCTTTATGTTTCGCAACAATTGAACAAGGGTACTGCGCCATTAGGACAGGTAAATAAATTAAACCAGTTGAACAAGGGAATAAACAGATTATCTTCTCTTTCGTCTCTGAATAACGGAATTGAACAACTTCAACTGGTTTCAAAATATTATGACACTTCCAAAAAAGAAAATAATGAAAAAAAATAATCATATGAAGACCAAGATTTTAATTATTGTGCTAATCATGTTTCCCTGGATTGGTTTTGCACAGTCGCCAGTGGACAAACTATTTGACAAATATTCTGGAAAAGATGGATTTACAACAGTTTATATAACCCAATACATGTTTGATATGTTTAAGAATGTGAATACCAGTGATAAGGAATTCGATGACCTGGTAAAAAACCTAAAAAGTATTCGTATTCTATCTGTTGACGATAAAAAAGCGGTACCGGAAGGAACCAATTTTTATAAGGAAATCATGAAGGATTTGCCCGTTCAGCAATATAAAGAACTAATGGTAGTGAAGGAAAAGGACCAGGAACTTAAGTTCCTGATAAAGGAGAACCAGGGTAAAATATCAGAATTACTGTTGATTTCAGGAGGAAAAGATAATGCATTGATTTGTATCCAGGGGAATATAGATATGAAAAGCATAGCCAAGCTTTCGAAAGACTTAAATATTAATGGTATAAAGCCATTAGAGAAGATGGACAAAAAAGATTCGTCAAAGAAATAGCTTATAAACAAGGAAAAAGTTTTAAAGATCTCTCTTTAAGCATAAACAACTGCGAATAGTTTAATTTTATTAACAAATGAAATGCTATTCGTAGTTTTATAATATTAGTTATGAACATTTTAATTCAATAACCGTAATTTCGGGCGGCATACCTACTCTGCCCGGATATCCAATGTATCCTAATCCGCGATTGACATATAAAAATTGGTTACCTTCCTTGTATAACCCGGCCCAGTGTTTATATTTGTATTGAGCCGGACTCCACAATTCGGTACCTGCAATACGAATGCCAAACTGCATTCCATGAGTGTGTCCTGAAAATGTAAGATCGACGTCGGTTTGGCCCTGGATCTTATCATCCCAGTGATCCGGGTTGTGAGTTAAAAGAATCTTAAAAGGCATGCTTTCTGTTCCTTCTGAAGCTTTTTTAAAATCAGCGTACTGTGGAAATGGTGGATGCCCCCAGTTCTCACAACCGATAACCGCAATTTCATCTCCATTCCTTGACAATTTGACTGACTGATTATTCAATAGCTGAAATCCCATTTCAGCATGAGCTTCTTCAATCTTTTTGAAGTTTTCGGCTTTTTCCTCTTTGGACGACCAATTTTTATAATAATCTCCATAATCATGATTACCAAGTATTGAATACTTACCATATTTGGATTTCATCCTCGAAAGAATTGGAATCCAACCTTCCAGTTCTTCTGAAAAGTTGTTTACCAAATCTCCGGTAAAAAACAATATATCTGCGTCTTGAGCGTTAAGCATATCAATTGCTTCTTCAACTTGCGTTGTAAATCCATTGAAACTGCCAATGTGAATATCGGAAACCTGAGCAATTTTCAGCCCATCAAATGATTTTGGAAGGTTAGGGAAGGTGAGTTTCACGTGTTCGACTCTAAAATTGAAGCGACCCTTTACCATCCCCCATATAAAAGCCATAAATGGCAAAGAGGCAAGAATTAACCCTATCTGGGAAAGGAATTTGGATCTGGTTATGGTTGTGCCTCCATCAGCTACTATCGCTTTAGTCACAAATATCTTTTTCCACATCCAGGCAAAGCCGTATAAAATATCTTCGGTAGAATGAAATGCAACAAACAATATTTTAGGAACATACAACACAAGGAATGCACCAAACAAGTAAAAATACCAATTAAAAACGGCCGGATTTCGGGTTGACGACCTGAAAAAATAACCCGTCAGGATAAGAACTATCATAAATGCTGTTACTGTCCAATAACTTATGAAGATAATCTTCTTTAGCCCTGAATGTGAATTATTTGCCAGCAAAATTCTAATTCCTTTAAACGTATAAATATCTAGGAATAGCATCAATGCAAGAATAACCATGAAAATCATAATCAACGTTTTAAGTCTCTTTTCTCTCCATTCGCCCATAAACACCTCCGCAAACGGGAATGTTTACTGCTGATAGAAATTTTAGTTTCACAAAGATCAAATAAATTCGTCTTATTTGTCAAATTAGACATAATTAATTAATTTACAATTTATTAATTATAAAATTATTAAATAACAAACTAATTCGATACAACAATTTATTATTTTTGCGTTAATTAACATACAATAAACAAAAACCCAATTTTATGAAACTAAAAGTGATTGTTTTAAGCTTGGCGGTATTGATAGGTATCAATGCTTTCTCTCAGGTTAAACTTGGTGTGAGAGCTGGTATTAGTTCTTCTTCTATTTCCGCTAGCAATACAGGTGATGCTAACTATCAAATTAGCTCTCTGTCAAATACCAAGGTAGGATTTCAAGGCGGTTTGGTTTTGCAAATCTCGGTGTGGGGAATGTTTCTGCAACCGGAAATGTTACTCTCTTCAACAGGAGGAGAGATACAAGTAAAAGATGTAAATACTTCCACGGTCATTAATCAGAAATTTACTAAACTTGATGTTCCTGTAATTATTGGAAAAAAAATAGGGCCATTACGTTTAGGACTTGGCCCGGTGGCCAGCGTAATTCTTAATAAACCGTCGGATGCTGTTAACTTTTCCGGTACGAGTGTTCAAAATAAATTTCATAATGCTACTTTCGGGTATCAGCTGGATCTGGGACTTGATGTTTGGAAACTGGCTTTTGATGTAAAATACGAAGGTAACTTAAGTTATTTGGGAAATGGAGTTGCAATTGGCTCAAACACATACAAGTTTGACTCGCGCA
>DATBXH010000464.1:0-2913 GCA_036514375.1 Bacteroidales bacterium
TATGTAATCCGCAGTTGAAGATTGAACCAAATCATTTGATTTGATGTAATCTGCAGTTGAAGATCGAATAAAATCATCTGATTTGATGCAATCTGCAGTTGAAGATTGGATAAAATCATTTGATTATATGTAATCCGCAGTTGAAGATTGAACCAAATCATTTGATTTGATGTAATCTGCAGTTGAAGATCGAATAAAATCATCTGATTTGATGCAATCTGCAGTTGAAGATTGCACCCAAGCAGATTCATTGGCATAAATGCAAATGAAAATTACACCTAAACAGATGTTTAAACATAATCTGCAATGAAGATTGCATTTAAACATCTGTTTGAGCACAAAAAGCAGAAGAGGATTAGACCCTGGCACGTTGCCGGATATAATCCTCTTCTGAAAATACCATTAAAACAGTTATTTAGCTAGTATCTTTTACTGCGATCCGTCAGCTTTTAATCTTAATTTTATCCTTTTTACTTAACCCACTCATCACTTCGATGTTGATGCCATCGGAGAGACCTGTCTTTATGAACCGTTTTTCAAATTGCTGTGGTTTTTTTTCAACCTCAACATAGGTAGAATCACCTTTAAACTGAACGAGACCTTCGTCAATACATAATACACTGTCGCGGCGGTCGAGTACAATGTCGGCATTGGCACTGTAACCCGAACGGATAAAGAAATTCTCCTTCAGTTGTATCTTGGCCTTTATTTCGAACTGAATGGCTCCGTTCTCTTCCTTTCCTTTGGGTGAGATATATTCCAGCTGAGCATTGAATTTCTCCTTCTCAATAGCGCCTATGGAAAGCAAAAGCGTCATTCCCTGGCGGAGCTTGCCCACTTCGGTTTCGTCTACCTTACCTTTGAAAATCATCTCGCCCATATCGGCAACGGAAGCAATGGTGGTACCACTGTTGAATGTGTTGCTTTCAATTACCTGGTCGCCTTCTTCAACCGGTACTTCGAGTATCATACCGTCGATGGTTGAACGTACAAGTGTATTGGTGCTTTCGCCCGATTTCTTTATCACACCCTCGCGAATCAGATCGAGATTATTTTCAGCAGAAGAAAGCTCCTCACGGGCATTGTTCATCGCCAGACGAACCGTTTGAAAATCAGCTTCAGGAATTACACCCTGGTCATACAGCTTTTTCTGACGATCGTAAGCCTGTTTGGCATCATCGTAACTGAATTTGGCGCGGTTAACGCGCGACTCGGCATTATTCAAATTTACCATATCAGGTATAATCTTAATTTTGGCGATCAGATCGCCTTTATGCAATTTCTTACCAGGTTCGATATAGATGGTTTCGATGATACCTGAGACTTTAGGTTTAATTTCAATTTCCTTTCGAGGCACAATGGAGCCTGTGGCCACGGTTTTCTTAATGATGTTACTTACAATCGGGCTCTTTGTTTTGTAAACCACAGGTTTTGGTTTCGATTTTTGGTATAGGAAAACCAGTGTAAATCCAAACAAGCCAACCACGATGACTATAATGGCTATTTTAATAACTTTCTTCATAGATATTTCCTTATTTATTAATGGTTTATTTTATGTTCTATTCGTATCGCAATGCATCAATGGGTTTTACTTTAACGGCTCTCCTTGCGGGCACCAATCCTGCCAAAGCACCGCAAACGATGAGAATGGAAAGAGCAATCATGGCTACGCCAAAATCGACCTCAGGCCTGGTAAACATAGTTCTGGCATTTGGGTTTGCCTCAGCCGCCTTTACAAGCGCATAATTAATCAGTTCCACAACTCCTACACCACAAACCAAACCTACATAACCGGCTAACGTGGTTAAAAAGATAGATTCGGTAATAATTTGAGAAATAATCACAATGGGTTGTGCCCCAATGGCACGCTGGATTCCAATTTCCTTGGTTCGTTCTTTTACAATGATGAGCATGATGTTGCTGACCCCAATGACACCGGCCAGCAGTGTACCAATACCAACAATCCAAACAAGCATGGATATTCCCATAAACATGTTGCTGATCTTTTGGAATTCCTTCTCCACATTATCCGAACCAATGGCTTCTTTATCATCGGGCGAAACAAAATGCCGGCTTTTCAGTAAGGCTTTAACCTTGTCCTCAACCGTAAGAGCGGATATTCCTTTTTTTGCAGTAATGGCAAACCAACCGACATCCTCACCATAGTTATACGTTTGCTGTAATGTGGTGAGCGGAAGAACTACACACTGTTCCTGCCATTCGGCCCAGCCTCCTTTATGCTGCGAACGGAAAACACCGATTACCTGGAAATAAACACCCTTAATGCGGATATACTGACCGATAGGATTTTCCTTTGGCTCGAACAGGAGATCCCGAACGCGGGTTCCGATTACAGCAACTTTTCGTTTCGTTTTAATATCTTCATCGTCAATAAAGCGGCCCGATAAAAATTCATAAGGATCGATCCGGTTGTAGTCAGGATAATCACCAAATATGCTGAATGCCCCGGTCTTTAATCCACGCACCACATTATTCTCGCCCGAACTTTGCCAGAACCTTGCCTGAAGACGCGGGGCAAGAATCTCGACCTCAGGAACCTGATCGAGGATAGCTTTCGTATCCGAATTGTTGAACGAATACCAACGTCCCTTTTTAAAACCTTTATAAGGAACGGTAGTACTTTGCGCCCAAACAAAAACGCTGTTGGTAGCGAAGCCTCCCATCCCATCGTAAACACCGTTGTGCAAACCATTACCTGCACCCAGCATGATCACCAGCATAAAGATTCCCCAAGCTACGCCAAGAGCCGTTAATACGGTTCGCAGCTTGTTCTGTTTTAGGGCAATGAATATTTCCTGCCACCTGTCTCTATCGAACATGATATTTTGTTTTTATTCGTCTCTCAGTGCTTCAATGGGTCGGATACTTGCAGCTCGCCGGGCAGGAATAAGT
>DATBXH010000465.1:0-3683 GCA_036514375.1 Bacteroidales bacterium
CAATGCCTGTTTCAGTATATTTTAGCGAAAGTAACGATAGCGATACACCAAGAAATGGTCCAAAGACTGACCCAATAAATATTCCTGTCATTCCCTTCCTGCTATTCAGTGCCTTGATAGTTTGATTCGCTCTTCTCATCATTAACACAATAACACTAAATCCTACCACGCCGGTTATAATACGAATCTGAGTAGCTGCAAAAGGGTCATAACTGGCCATCCCTTTTTTACTTAAAACCAAACCAAATGCCTGGCCAATAGCACCTCCCAGTGCAAACAGAAATCCTTTTAAAGGCATGTTAAGTTTCAACTTCTCCTCTTCCGGATGATGACTAACCACTGCCAGCGCAATCCCGAAAATCGTGAGCAAGATACCCAGAATACTCCACCAGCTTAAATTTTCATTCAAAAATAACCATCCCGCAAAAGCAGCTAAAGGAGGAGCAAGGGTCATAATAAGCATGGCCATTCGTGAACCAATGATTGTAAACGATTTAAACAGGCAGAGATCACCAAATACAAATCCTACAAAACCTGAGAAACTTAACCAAATCCAATTGGAAGAGGAAGCATCCACTGGAAATGAGTGTCCGCGATAGAAATAGGAAAATAAACTTAGGAAAATCAAAGCTAATAATAATCGTAGCAGATTAACTGCCAGAGATCCCACAATCTTACTCGCCGATTCGAAAGCCAAAGCTGAAAAAGTCCAGCAGATGGCGACTGCTAAAGCCGATAATTCACCAAGATGAGTGTGTATCATTACAAAAGTTTCAAGCAAAGGTATATTTTTGTAAATACAATGTAATAATGGTTCATTTATTAAAGTTTTGTCATTAACACTTACACTGATTAGCCCAACATCATGAATGGAGATTTAAGATTATATGAAATTTTAGATCAGCTGCATATCTCTTATGACTATTATGAACATCCACCCGTGCCAACGATCGAAGATGCCATGCCATACTGGAAAGATATAGATGCAACGCATTGCAAGAACTTATTCTTTCGTAACCACAAGGGAGACAAACATTATTTGGTGATCCTCAATCATATCAAACAATTAGATATTCACGATCTTGAGAAAAGATTAAAACAAGGGAAAATATCATTTGCCTCCGAACAACGTATGGCAAGGTATTTAGGAATTAAACCAGGGTCAGTATCGCCTTTTGGATTGATAAATGATACCAACAAACATGTTTATGTATTTTTAGATGCCAATTTACAAAAAAGCCAAAAAATAAGCTTTCACCCAAACTTAAACACCGCAGATATTGTTATTCAGTTCGTCGATCTCATAAAATTTCTCGATTGGACGGGCAATCAATACGAATTTCTGCAACTTTACGATGAATAGGAACAAATAAAAATTTTTATATTATTTTGCCATTTATAATAATTATGGTAAATTTATTTATTACCAATAATTTACTACATTGTTAAAAAATAATATTGTATGAATCAGTGCTTTATACAGGTAATTTTTCACTATTTTGTATAACTTTTTAAAAGAATTTAAGTATAAGGCATAAAAGTTGCTGCATGTTTCTTCAACCAATTTTTAACCTAGCACAACAAGTAAACAATGGTAAATAAAAAAATAACTGTTAAACATTATTTGAATAAAAGGGCTAAACCAAAGTTTCTCCCAAGAGAGAAATATTATCCACTTTATATTCAGATTATTGTAAATGGAAAAAAGGCACAAATTAAAAGCAAAATTAACGAGCATTTAAAAATATATCGTAGCGATGTAGAGCGAATTACGAGGAATAATCAGACAATGCATTCGTTTCTGATGGAAGGCTACGTGTCCGATAAATTCTTTGAAGAAATCAAAAAACTTAAGATCTTCCCTCTCTACCACTTATTGATGGATGAGGTTGCCGTTATCACAAGAATCATCTCATTTCAGCAACCTTTTACAAATAAAGACTTTACATTAAATAATTTTAGCGACGATTATTCCAAATACACTGAAGAAATAACCAATAAGCTTGATACCAAGATTAAAGATTTGTATCTTAAAGAATTAAAAAGCATTTTCCTAAAATCGATCGATCAGGACGAAAACCGGGATTTGTTTAAAATCACGAACTATCTGATTCATTTCGTGAATTGGAACAATTCATTCAGTAATTTTTACGAATCTACTTTTGAAATCATCCCCAGTGAGGTGAAAATGATAGAGAACTTGCTAAGTAACGAACTTCGCACTCAAATTAAAGCATTCATGGCATACCACTCAAAGGTTAATTTACTGAAACGTTTTTTTGAGAAACGCGAATTGGGGAAAATTTCCACACTTTCATATCTCGATTGGCAAACAGATATTCGCGAATTTGTTTTTAAGGAATTTGAACAACTCTTTGGTGAACAAAAAGCTTTGCAGTACGTGGTAAGTCTCGAGTCGTTACTGACCAGCGATTTAAAATCTGTTCCTCAGTAAACCTGCGTTCGATAACCTTTCATTTCTTTTGCAAACAAACGGGCATTACCTGAAACAGTGTCGAGGGTTTGCCAAAACTGTTTGCCGTGGTTTTTATGGACAGTATGGGTAAGTTCGTGCAAAATAACATAATCAATCAAATAGTCAGGTAACCTCATCAAATGAATATTAAGGTTAATATTATTGGTTACGGAACAACTACCCCATCTTGACTTTAAATTCTTTATACGCAACCCTGAATATTTGAATCCGAACTTATCCGCCAAATATTCTACTCGTTGAGGCAAAAACATTTTGGCTTCCTTACGTAAAGCATAATCCACTGCCTTCCGGATAAAATCCTGACCGGTTGTACCCAATAATTTATCTTCAGTACTGTAAAAAATCCTTATCAATCCATTGCCGACTCTCGCAGTAAGTTGACAATCCGGTTGAAAGATAAATTCGAGTTTATGATATCGTGTACTAAACTCAAAACCTGGTTTAAAAAGTGTGGAATTCTTCTCCACAGCCCTGACTTTTTCAAGGCTTTTCTTTATCCATCCCGATTTTTCTTCGACAAACCTAAATGCATTTGTAAGTGAAACGTGCTTAGGTACAGTAACTTTAACACCTTTATTAGGCCTGACAGTAATACGTAATGACTTTGCCCTGTTGTTTTTTACAAATACAACATCACCAATCGACTTAAAATAATATACTTGCTCGCTCATAAAATCGGCTGCAATTTGCGTTTAAATATATGTAATTAGTTATATCTTTATACTTTAATTTTTTAACAAGTCGGGTTAATATATAATTCCAACAAGAGTCTGATCTTATTAATTCTGAATCAATAACTTTCCGATGAAACAAAAAAAATTTCTGCGAAACCTGTTGATTGTAGCTGGGGGATTACTGCTATTCGTCATTATAGGTAAAAGTGCCGGTTGGTTTGGTAAAGAAAAACCTATTGAAGTTACTATCGAAAAGGTCCAACGGCGTACCATACTTGAAACCGTTACTGCCAGCGGGAAAATTCAGCCCGAAACTGAAGTAAAAATAAGTCCCGAAGTATCAGGTGAAATTATTGAACTGTTTGTAAAAGAGGGAGACTTCGTCGAAAAGGGGAAGCTTTTACTTAAAATTAAACCCGACATATACATTAGTGGCCGTGACAGAAGTGTAGCTGCAGTAAATTCCTCCAAAACAAATCTGGCTAATGCAAGAGCACGTCTCACACAGGCCG
>DATBXH010000466.1:0-3251 GCA_036514375.1 Bacteroidales bacterium
TTCCATGTCCTCACCAACAGTAGAAGTAGAATAACCACCGCATTTTATAACAATTTCCTTGTCAAACATACCCAATGCACCCGATATAATCAATAGTCCATTCATTTTACCCCAAGCCATTCGGGCCATCAAAAATGCCCGGGTATATTCTAAAACCTGAACCCGAGGTAAAAATTTATCGGGCAATTTAATACCAACTATATGGCCTCCCTCTATATCACAGGAATTGGCAATTCTAATCACGCCTCCGGTTCCAATTACTTTCTTGCCGGTTTGCTCCATAAAAGGTTTTACTAACTTTAAAAGGGCATCCGATTCCATTATGGAATCAACATCAATACTGCAAATAAGGTCGTTCTTTGAAATATTAATCCCAGCATTCAGGGCGTCCGACTTGCCACCATTTATTTTATCAATTACAGTAAGCCGCTTGAATGATCGGTTTTTGGATTTGTAAATGCCTCTGATTCGTTCGCAAGGTATCCGGTAATCAAAGTAATAGTTCACTTTTTCAAGGTCGTAAGCTTCAACGACTCTGGCAAAGGTTGCATCTCTACTCCCATCATTTACAACAATTACCTCAAAATTATTATAATATAATGAAAGTAAGGCGCGAACATTCTCAACAATTGTCTTTTCTTCATTAAAGGCTGGAGCAATAATTGAAACTGAAGGAGTTAGAGGAGCCAGTATAATTGAATTATAATCCACATAACTGTTCTTACGGAGATACCAGCGAAGTGCCAAAGCTGAAATAATGGCCAGCATGGCATAAGCCGTAAATAGAATTACAGTGAGTATAAAAATGAAATGGTTAACTAAAAACTGAATAAATTCAAAAACAAGGTCCATTAAGTTATACGTTTATCCATCACATGTTTAATAATGATCTGGTAGTTCTTATAATCCGATTCCATTAGCTTTTGCAAGGCATTTCTTCCGACGACTCCCATGCAGTTGATTGCCATGGCTGCTTCAATCTGAAGTTGAACATCTTCTTCTTTATCGATAACCAGTTTAAGAAAATTAAGGATTGTTTCATCGGGCATTTTAGCGATTGCTTGAATGATAGTAAGACAATTCTGATAAGTCTCAGTTTTATACAATCGCTTCAGATGAGGTACCGCATCTTTGATTTTAAGATTTCCAATTGTCCTGATAGTAAGATAACGAATTTCAGGATCGTCGTTTACCAGCATCCAGAATAAATTGGGATAGGTTTCTCGTTGTTTGAAGATATCAATCATTCGCAAAGCAAATAAAACCACTGTTTTATTTTTTGAATAAAGCCAACGATCAAAACTGGGGATTGGCAGGTTATGAAACATAATAGTTTCGTATATAGTCAGTTGTTCCCACAATGTAAATGGTTTATCCAAATGATCCAGAAAGCCAAAAGAATCTCCCGGGCTAAGCCGAACCATGGCAAGTTGGGCTTCCATACGAACGACATCATTTTTACTTTTCAGGCATTTAATAATTTGATGGTTAGCTTCCGTAATATCCATAAATGCCAGTTCCCGGAAACCTTTAATTTTTACATGCCATTTTCGGCTATAAACCTTCTTAATTGAATCATCTTCAAGATCTAATGCAAAAAAGAGGCTTCGTAATTTGTCTTTAGTCTCGCCGGACAGATTAATGCTTAAATCGATCATCTGATCGATCAGAATTTTTCTGTTAAAAGGAGAATTTGCTATTCTTTTGATCTCCTTTGGAACATTGCCTGCATTATCTGTGGAGAACAAAAAGTCGACCAGCAATGATTGGTATTTTTCACGAAGTATCTGCTTCCTATTCTCCAGATTCTCATTATAATTGCGATGGATCAAAATAATCACAAGAATGAACAGCATTGAACCAATAAAGTACATGACAAAGAAGGTCAGAGACTTTATTAATAAATTGGGTTTGTCTAAATTGAAATAAAATAGAAAATTACGAAAATGGCTATTTTGATGCCCAATCTCTTTTAAACGGTATTGAATATAAATGGAATTAGGATTGATCCTTGCAGCTTCCTTATAGTACTTTCTGGCCCTTTTATACAACCCCAGCCGAAATGCACGATCGGCTTTATCCAAAAGCTGTTCATAGGCCTGGTTGTAAGACTGTTTGCTTTCGTTCGCGTTCACAATATTCTGCTGTTCCTGCAACGAATCTTTTTTTGTCGTACTAATAGGTATTTGGGCCTGGATTTCGCAAATACCTATTATAATTATTATTACACCCAAAAGATACTTATATAGACGCAAACGTATCATTAAAAAAAGTATAATCCCCACTACTACAAGCATAGTAAGGCAAAAAAGAGGCTAATTACAGAAACTATATGCTAACCTTTGCTCTTCAAAAGCAATCTTTTTATTCGCAAAGATAGCTCCTCAGGACTAAAAGGTTTTGTGATATAATCATCTGCCCCAAGTTCAAAAGCATGAAGGACAGTATCTTCTAATCCAACACGTGTGAGCATAACAATTGGCATATCGCTTCTCAATTCGTTGCGAACATGAGATATAAGCTCCAATCCACTGATTAATGGCATATGCAGGTCAGTTAACAGCAAATCGATATCTTTTCTGGTATTCAAAGTTTCGATTGCTTGTTTACCATCGTGTACTGTGATGGTTTCGTAACCCTCATTTTTTAATTTGTGTTCTAGAGCCTTCAAAGTCATTAGGTCGTCTTCGCAAATTAATATTTTCATGGTTAATTGATGTTAAGTTGATTAATTAAGCGTTTATACGTCAAAGTCTCTCTTCAGTTCAGTTATTAACTGGGTACATCCTTTTTCAAGTTCATTAAGCAGCACTGGTATTTGGCTTACATTGTTTTGCTGAATACCATGCTCCTCAATTTTCGTAGCAATTTGTTTTAAATCGTTTAAACCCAGAAATACAAGGCTCGAAGCAAATTTATGTGCATCTTCTCCCACTTTCTGCCAGTTTTCGGCATTAACAAGCTTCCACATCTTACTTAATTCATCAGGAACACTTGAGACAAAAGTCTCAAGCATATCCTTAATAAAATCCTGATCACCATCCGATATGCTGTTTAAATAATCAAGACTATAATGTTTATCGCTCATACAATTAAGTTCTTTCTACCTGCAAATCTTAAAAACGTATTTATTTTGTCATTCCTGAAATTACCAAATTTTTATCAAGAATGCTATGAACAAGGGGCATATAAAACCTCCAAAAAAAAGCTTTCTTTGAAGCTGAACTACTTAAATAAAAAGCTTTGGCAAG
>DATBXH010000467.1:0-3560 GCA_036514375.1 Bacteroidales bacterium
GATCCTGCGGGTGCGGAACCTGAGCTCCGGGCTAAAGTGCTGGGGGGGAATGCCTGCTGGACAGAGGATGGAGCTTACATTAACTCGTCTAATTCCGAAAAAGGACTCGATATTAACGGCTTAAATAAAGAAAAAGGAATAGCGACCATCATTGCCTGGCTCGAAAAAACCGGACAGGGTGTTGAAAAAGTAAATTACAAGATGCGCGACTGGCTGTTCAGCCGCCAGCGTTACTGGGGCGAGCCATTTCCTGTCATTCACTGGGAGGATGGCGAGATTTCCGTGCTGGATGACAGCGCACTTCCCGTACAATTACCACAATTGGAAAAATACCAGCCGGGAGCCAATGGCGAGTCCCCTCTGGCCAATGCAACAGACTGGTTGATCGTCACCGATAAGAACGGTCGCAAAGGACGTCGCGAAACCAACACCATGCCGCAATGGGCCGGATCGTGCTGGTATTATCTGCGCTTTGTGGATCCCGCTAATGATAAAGAACCATTCTCCAAAACAGCGGAGAACTACTGGATGCCGGTGGATCTGTACATCGGTGGTGCCGAACATGCCGTGCTTCACTTGCTGTATAGCCGATTCTGGCATAAAGTATTGTTCGATCTGGGCATTGTTTCTACGGACGAACCCTTTCAGAAGCTGTTCAACCAGGGAATGATCCTGGCCTTTGCCTACGAAACGAAAACCGGGATGAAGGTTATTCAGGATTTTGTTGCAGAAAAAGATGGGAAATTTTTTATGATAGACATCGAGAACGAAGTGAAAGTATCGAAGTCACCAAATATCATTAAACCAGAAGAAATAGTTTATGAAACGAAAACCGGTCAGAAAATCACAAAGGATCTTGTGGTAGAAAAAGACGGGAAATTTTTTATACTAGATTTTGAGAACGAGGTGAGACAAATCGTTGCCAAAATGTCCAAGTCCCTTAAGAACGTTGTTAACCCAGATGATGTAACCAAACAGTACGGCGCCGATTCGCTTCGCCTGTACGAGATGTTCCTTGGTCCGCTCGAAGCCACCAAACCTTGGGCCGACAGCGGTGTAAAGGGAGTTTTCGGATTTTTAACGAGAAGTCATCGCTTCTTCGGAAGTCCGGAGAACTATTTCGAAGGCGAAGAAGATTTGGAAGTATTGAAGCTTCTGCATAAAACCATTCAGAAGGTGGAGAACGATATTGAGAACCTGCGATTCAACACAGGTATCTCTCAAATGATGATATTGAATAACCTTTGCATGAAAAAGGGAAAGGTGACAAAGACTACAGGTGAAACCTTTGCCAAAGTACTTGCACCTTATGCGCCACACTTAGCAGAGGAAATATGGCAGATTCTCGGGCATAAGCAAACCCTTGCCTATGAAAAATGGCCAGTTGCCGAGGCTAAATACCTGGAAGAAGACACATTCAATTATCCTGTATCGTTCAATGGCAAAAAACGTTTTGAGATTGAACTTCCAAAAGATATGCCTGCAAGTGAAGTTGAGAAATCAGCACTGGCACACAGTGACGCGCAACGGTGGCTGAACGGTCAGGCTCCAAAGAAGGTGATTGTGGTGCCGAATAAGATTATCAATATTGTGATATAGTGAGCGGACAATTTTTTAAAAAGTTTAGAATTGAGCGTAGTCTGGTTCCGATAGCAATCGGAACCGCTCAGCGCTCCGTCTTATAATACATAGCAACGAGCTCGGCGTAATCTCCGGATTACGCCGCATCGAAAACTTTTAGTAGAGCCACATTGCAACCAGGTATGCCAATCAAAGAAAGAATCGGAGCTTTAATCAGGACCTACGCCATCATCACGTTTGGTCTGATTATCTATTCCATTTCCTGGACCTCTTTTCTTTTGCCCAGCCAGATAACAGGCGGCGGAATCAGCGGATTGGCGGCGCTTATTTTTTATGCCACCGGATTTCCCATAGGTGTCAGTGTGCTGATCTTCAACGCCATTTTAATAGCTATTCCCATCCGGGTTATTGGTTTCAGTTTTGGCCTGAAAACTATCTTTGGCGTGGTAGTTATGGCATTCTTCCTTTCACTCTTCCAGTTACTGATTAAAGGCCCTGTAGTAACCGACCGGTTTATGGCCTCGGTTATCGGCGGTATACTGGGAGGTCTGGGTATTGGCATCGTCTTTACACAAGGAGGAAGCTCGGGAGGAACGGACATCATCGCCATGTTCATCAACAAATACAAAAACTACAGTCCGGGCCGGATTATCCTGTATTGCGATGTCATCATCATTACTTCTTCATACCTGATTTTTCACTCTCTCGAGATTATTGTGTACGGGTATGTCACCATGGTGGTATCATCGTACGTGATCGATAATGTATTGGCCGGATCAAGGCAATCGTTCCAGGTATTTATCTTCTCGAAAGAACATGAGAAAATTGCGACCCGCATTGCTTCGGAACTTAAACGCGGTGTAACCGTGCTGGACGGACAGGGATGGTATTCCAAACAACCCATGAAAGTCCTCATGATCCTGGTCCGGAAAAATGAATCAACCGAGCTTCTTCGCATTGTCAAGCAGGAAGATCCCAAAGCCTTCATCTCGATGGGGAGTGTGATGGGTGTATACGGACAAGGGTTTGACAGGTTAAAGACGTGAGGTTAACGTGAATTCGAAATAAAATTTAATAATAATCAGATAATTAATATATTTTCTTAGTTAGAATTCTTTTGACCACCCCTACTCCAATAAGATTTGAGTGTAAGTGTGTTTGAAGATCATTGAGAAAGAACCCTGTAGGGCATAATCGTTAGGTTAATATTTGTAGATTATTGAGAAAGAACCCAGTATGGGTTCCATAATTGTAGATAAATGAGTGTGAAAATGATCAATTCGACGCACGAATCATCATGAGAGAGGTGATAAATAGGGTTGCGTCGAAAGGGAATAGTCTATGCAGGCGCATCGCATTCCGGCGCATGAAAGTTTAATCTTTGGGCAATGTTTATTCGTGCGCCGAAAAAAACTCTTACCCATACTATTACTACAATTATGCAGCATCTACGATGTTGCTCTTTAATTATTTAATGATATTAGCCTCACGACTATGCCTTTTTAAAGAGTTGGGGTTAAGAAGTTATAAGAAGCAGGGCGTCGGGTTACCGGTTCTTCACACCCCAGGGTAATTTTGTTGATGCTACCATGCAACGAATCGTTGTTCAACCCTCCCTGGCTATTAAAAAGGAAAATTTTGAACTTGGTTTTGCTACAAGGGTTTCGGGTGTTAATATTAAGCCCTGGGAACTCAATGGGAGATCTTCCGGTTACGATTGGTTTTTCGAGCCTGTGGTGGTAACAAAAGTTGGGATCAGGAATATGAAAGTGTTATTTCAGCTGGGGTTTTCAATGAATATGACCGGAGGTACCTCGGAAAGCGATTTCTATCCTTCACATTCCAGTACGAATACCTATTCTGAGGATCGCTTTAAAAGTGCCTTTTCAATTTATGCCCTTAGCTGGCAGCTCAGTTTTGGAGGAAAAATGCCCTCCCAACCCGTGCAATTGCTAACCGTTAAATCACTTTGTTACTAC
>DATBXH010000468.1:0-2196 GCA_036514375.1 Bacteroidales bacterium
TTGTGATTATGTATCTGAAAGTGAAGAAGCATTATTAAAACTTAAAAACGCCGTTTTAAAGGAAAGATATCAGGATTCAATTAAAATTGTTTTTGATGCACTAGCACTTAAAATAAGGCATAATAAGAGAGATGATTTAGAGACATATAAAGAAGAAATTTCAGAATTACTTCAGGAAGAAATCATGAGCCGGTATTACTTCCAGCGAGGTCGAATTCAAATTTCGTTAAACAAGGATTTATTAGTCCAAAAAAGTATTGAATTATTAAAGAACAAAACGTTATATTCCAATATTTTACAAGGATTACCCATTGAACTTGCTGTAGTAATTAAAAAGAAATTAACCCAACAATAAAATCAATATTGCCATGAAACGACAATACCTATTATTTATCAGTATATTCTTACTAGCAATGATTACGTTAACGAGCTGTGTCCCCGGAGGCGGCTCTCACACTCCAAAAAATCCCGCTGGTTTTTTCTGGGGTATCTGGCATGGATGGATTGCACCAGTATCACTCATTTGGGGTTTCTTTGAAAACAATGTTCGTATATACGAAGTTTATAATACAGGCTGGTGGTACGATCTAGGTTTCTACATTTCCATTATTGCCGGTTTTGGTGGAATTTCATTTATCAGAAAGAAAAGACAAAAAGCATAGTATTTCGTAGCTTTTATTTAGCGTATATGGTCTAATTAGAAGCTAAACAAAGCAACGCCAACAGCTTGAAAAAAATTCAACTCTTCAAGCACGATTTATTCAATATAAATCATTGTTAACATTTTCACAAAATAATTAATTAGTTACTTTTACAAAAACTATAAAGTTGGCCTTTTGTCACATTTAATTGCTGATATTCTATATATTACAATTTTTTGACTTTTTTAGAGTTATCAGCCTAAATGGTTAAACTTCTTTTCATTACACATTTTGTTTCCTGGAAAGAATTTAAGGTTTCCTGAATTGCCATGTTATCCGACTATCAATTTTGGGCGAGTACAAATCTCACCCAATGTTATTGTAATTTTTAATGACTATTTAAGATTTATAGTTTACCATAAAATTTTCTTAGTTCAAGGCTCCGATTTGAATGAGCCAATGCATTTGAAAGATGACCTTTCATAGATATGTAAGGTACTAAATATGGTTTTTTAATTTTTAAAACAATTTAATATGAGTTTTACACACGAAGTTGAAGGCATGATATGCGTTGCACAAGGCGCAAATCATGGTCCTGCACCTATCCCTGAAGAAGGAAGATGGGTAAAAGCAAAAGAAGTGAAAGACATTTCGGGTCTGACCCATGGTGTTGGTTGGTGTGCTCCCCAGCAAGGAGCATGTAAATTGACCTTAAATGTAAAAAATGGTATCATACAGGAAGCTCTTGTTGAAACCATTGGCTGTACAGGTATGACACATTCAGCTGCTATGGCAGCAGAAATTCTTCCAAACAAAACCATTTTGGAAGCATTGAATACCGACTTGGTTTGCGATGCAATTAATACTGCCATGCGTGAGTTGTTTTTGCAAATAGTTTATGGACGTACCCAAACCGCTTTTTCTGAAGGAGGTTTACCTATTGGAGCCGGCCTCGAAGACTTAGGCAAAGGTTTACGTGGCGTAACCGGAACATTGTATGGCACATCAGCCAAAGGTCCACGTTACTTAGAAATGGCAGAAGGTTATATTACAAAAATTGGTCTGGATGCTAACGGCGAAATAATTGGTTACGAGTTTGTAAGCCTTGGCCGTATGATGGATATGATTAAAGCCGGAACAGATGCCAACGAAGCTTTGAAAAAAGCATCAGGTAAATATGGCCGTATTGATGAAGCAGTTAAAATTATTGACCCACGTAAAGAATAGGAGAATATAACTATGCCATTATTTGAAAGTTACGACAGGCGAATTAAACAAATAAATACAGTACTTAATTCGTATGGCATTGCTTCTGTCGAAGAAGCCAAAGCCATTTGCGACAAAAAGGGAGTTGATGTATACAAAATCGTAAAAGACATTCAACCCATCGCTTTTGAAAACGCTATGTGGGCCTACATTGTTGGCGCTGCCATTGCAATTAAGAAAGGCCAGACCAATGCTGCTGATATTGCAGCTACCTTAGGTGAAGGTTTACAAGCCTTTTGCATACCAGGTTCAGTTGCAGATGACCGCAAAGTAGGGATTGGACATGGAA
>DATBXH010000469.1:0-2949 GCA_036514375.1 Bacteroidales bacterium
CGTGGACTATTTCCATATCACAACCAACAATACTATTTTCGGAACAGAATTGCGCAAGGACCTTGACGTTAAAGTGCCTCTTGTAGCCGATATGTCATCCGATATTCTCAGTCGCCCGGTAGATGTTTCGAAATACGGACTTATATATGGTGGTGCTCAGAAGAACCTTGGCCCTGCCGGTGTTGCTTTTGTCATCATCCGGAATGATATCTTAGGCAAAGTTGATCGAAAGATTCCGTCTATGCTCGATTATAAACTTCAGATCGAAAATGGTTCCATGTACAATACCCCTCCATGCGTTCCGATTTATGCCTGTCTTCAGACTATGAAATGGCTAAAAAGCATTGGCGGCGTAACAGAAATGGAAAAAATAAATATTAAAAAAGCCAAGATACTGTACGATGAAATTGATCGTAACAAACTCTTTAAGGGCACAGCTGTAAAAGAAGATCGTTCGCTTATGAACGTTTGTTTCGTCATGGAAGAACAGTACAAGAACCTCGAAGAGGAATTCCTCGAATTTGCCAAAGGTAAAGGAATGGTAGGTATCAAAGGTCACCGTTCCGTGGGTGGATTCCGTGCTTCCATTTACAATGCCATGCCTGTTTCGGGTGTTGAAGCATTGGTAGCCGCGATGCAGGAATTCGAAAAAGCAAAAGCATAAAACCAAGGAAGTAGTAAGTATCAGGTCGTAAGTCATAAGAAAAGAATTCTTTTTTCTCGAGACTTACGACTTACGACTTACGACCCTAATAAATACTTACGACCATGAGTAAAAAAGTACTAATCGCTACTGACAAGCCCTTTGTAAAAGTTGCTGTTGATGGCATCCGCAAAATTGTTGAAGGCGCCGGATATCAGCTGGTTCTTTTGGAAAAGTATACTCAGAAATCCGATTTGTTAAAAGCTGCTGCCGATGTTGACGCTATCATTATCCGAAGCGACATTGTTGACAAAGAAGTGATTGATACCGCCAAAAACCTGAAGATCGTCGTTCGTGCCGGTGCCGGTTACGATAATATTGATCTGGAAGCTGCCAAAGCAAACAAAGTAGTTGCCATGAATACTCCCGGTCAAAATGCCAATGCCGTTGCAGAGCTTGCTTTTGGCATGATGGTTTATATGGCACGTAACCTTTACAATGGCTCATCCGGAACGGAACTGCGTGGAAAAGCCTTAGGTATCCATGCATATGGCAATGTCGGTAAATATGTTGCTCTCATCGCCAAAGGTTTTGGAATGGACGTTTATGCCTTCGATCCTTTTGTTTCTGAAGATGTGATGAAGAAAGACGGCATTAAACCTTTAAAGTCGGTAGAAGAGCTTTATTCAAAATGTCAGTACGTATCCTTGCATATTCCTGCTACCAAAGAAACCAAAGGTTCCATTAATTTCGATCTGCTTTCTAAAATGCCTGAAGGAGCAACATTGGTCAACACTGCCCGTAAGGAAGTCATTGACGAATCCTCACTGGTTAAGGTCTTTGAAGCACGTAAAGACTTCCGATATGTAACCGACGTTGCCCCGGATAATGCAGCTGCTCTGGCAGGTCAATTTGCAGGCAGGATTTACTGCACACCAAAGAAAATGGGAGCACAAACCGAAGAAGCCAATATCAATGCAGGCCTCGCGGCTGCTCGTCAGATTGTTGATTTCTTCGAAAAAGGAGATACGAAATTTCAAGTGAATAAGTAATAGGCCTCTTTAGAGGCTGTATAAAAAGTGGAAAATTGAGCGTAGTCTGGAGACTAGGCTCAGCACTCTGTCTTATAGTGCAGAGAAGTACGCTCGGCGTAATCTGGAGATTACGCCGCTTCAAAGACTTTTTAGACACCCTCTTTTGTTTACAGCAACAGATAAAGGGTATTGACTTAGTTAATAACTAATAATAATTAATAGCTTCCCAAACTTCCCTATTGGGGAATGAAGGGAGGCTTTTTTAAATTTTAAATATGGCCATACTCAAAGCCTTTAAAGGCATTCGTCCTGTGAAGGACAAAGCTGCAAGGATTGCATCGCGACCCTATGATGTACTCAATCGCGAAGAAGCAAAGAAAGAAGCAACAGACGAATACTCGTTTCTTCACGTTATAAAACCCGAAATAGATCTTCCGGACTCGGTTGACGAGCATGATGAGCGTGTTTACCAAAAAGGTAAGGACAATTTCTTCAGGATGATTTCCGATAGAATCATGGTGCAGGATAAGGAAGAGTGTCTCTACATTTATGCCCAAACCATGAACGGTCGCACACAATACGGTATTGTAGGCTGTGCTGCCGTGGAAGATTATATGAATAACATCATCCGCAAGCACGAATTGACGAGACCAGATAAAGAGGAAGACCGCAAAAAACATGTCCGTATTAGCGGTATGAACTATGAGCCGGTATTTTTTGCTTACCCTGCCAACAAAGAATTGGATGAAATTGTAGCAAAAGTTATAAAGGCACAACCAGAGTATGATTTTACAGCAGTAGATGGCTTCGGTCATCATTTCTGGACGGTTACCGATAAGGCAACCATAAACCGTATCATCGATATTTTCAAGACGATCAAATATACCTATGTTGCCGATGGTCATCATCGTACAGCAGCAGCTGCTCTCGTTGGCAACGAACGAAAACAGGCCAATCCAAACCATACAGGTAAAGAAGAATACAATTATTTCCTTGCAGTACATTTCCCGGATAACCAGTTAGCCATTATGGATTATAACCGCGTTATCAAGGATCTGAATGGTATGTCGGAAAGCGAACTTCTGAAAACTCTGGAAAAGGGTTTCACAATTGAAGAAAAAGGAACCATGGAATACAGACCTACCAAGCTGCACAATTTCAGTATGTACCTGGGAGGAAAATGGTATTCACTCACTGCCAAACCGGGAACATATAACGATAATGATCCCATCGGCTGCCTGGATGTTACGGTTCTTTCTGATTTAGTCCTGA
>DATBXH010000470.1:0-2524 GCA_036514375.1 Bacteroidales bacterium
ATAATCTTGCCATTAATAAGCTGGAACACTTTAAGACCAACAAGTTCCTGCCGAACAAGGTAGTTAGCCGGGAGAAATGGGAACAAATACATAATTCTTATGTGTTTGATGATGCTACGATCCAAATGCTGGAGGCTGCTGAAACGGAAATACTTATTCTGAAGGCCGTGGAAAAACTGCCGGATAAATGTAAAGAAGTATTTGTTCTTAGCCGGTTTGATGATCTATCGTATGACGAAATCTCAGCTAAACTCCAATTATCCTTAAGCACGGTAAGAGTTCATATATTCAGAGCCTTAGATCTCATTAGAAATTTTATCGAAAAAAATAATCACTAAGATTTTTTTCTTTTTTGTAAACGCAGAAATAGAAATCCTGTCATATAAGTACACGTTGAATTATGGAAAATTTTTATCAAATACCGGAAGAAATACAATTATTGATTTCAGATTTTTTTAACAAATCCATCGATGAGGAGGGATTGTATCGATTAAATCAATGGGTCGCAGAGAGCGATGAACACGTGCATCTTTTTAACTCGTTTAAGTCGGTTTGGATGCTCAGTGGAAAATCGGTTCATATGAGGCCTGAAAAGACTGAGATAGCATTACATAGTGTAAAACAAAGATTGGAAGTGGGGCACTTAAAAGGAATAAATATATTTCGGAGTATGCAGAGAATAGCTGCTTCATGGTTGATATTTCTTATGATTGGTGGGGCGTCAGGCTTTTTTATAACAAAACATGCATTGAGCCACCGGCAGAAACAGTTATACACGTCCATATCGTCCCCTTTGGGATCGAAGAGTACCATAGAGTTACCGGATGGAACGAAGGTTTGGCTGAATGCCGGAAGTAAAATTGTATATAATAATGAATATGGGCATTCGGTTAGGGAAGTGCAACTGACCGGCGAAGCCTATTTCAGTGTTAAAACAAACAAAAAGGTACCTTTTTTGGTTCGGACATCAGACGTTGTTGTAAAGGCGTTAGGCACAAAATTTAATGTTAAAGCGTATCCGGAAGAGAAAACCATTACAGCTACCCTGGAAGAAGGTAAAATCGTAATTACTCCGCTTGGAAATTTGTCCTCCAAAAAAGTTGTGGAGCTTAAACCCAATGAAATGGCAACTTTCTATAAACAGAGAGAAAAAATAAATACCTTCCAAAAGAAAATAGCTCCACAGATACACAATCAGGAACCTGAAAAAAGCGGGACGTTGAATGTAAATTCAAATGTAAACACAAACCTGGTCACGTCCTGGAAAGATTCAACCTGGATTATCGAGGCTCAGCCATTAGGCATACTTGCTCCGGTTCTGGAACGCCGTTATAACATGGTCATTGAATTTGGCTCAGACAGGATTAAGAAATACAAGTTTACAGGAAAAATCCAGAAAGAAACCATCGAACAAATCATGAGCGCCTTGGAATTGTCCGCACCAATTCAATATAAGATAGCACGAGATACGGTTATACTTTCACTGAATAAAACCCGGCAGAAACAATATGAACAGTATACGAACGACTAATTTATTAACCTAAACTACTTACTTATGAATACTTCATAAACACACCTTAAGGTCAAAGCGCTTTAATGAAAAAGGAGAAATAGCTGTAACCTATCTCTCCTCCTAAAATTGTTATAATCCTTAATGTAGAATTTAACATTCAAATGTATGAAAAAATATTTCATAGTGGGTATCTATGCCCATAAATTAAGTTCTTTAAAGAAGTCCCTACTAATTATGAAACTAACACTACTCCTCATCATTGTAATTTCATTTCAGGCTACTGCCTCTGTTTTCCCTCAGCAAATTAATTTAAATCAGGACACCAAAGGGCAAACAATTCGTAATGTGCTTAACCTGATTGAGAAAGAGAGTCATGTCCGTTTTTTTTATAACGATGATTACAAACAGCTAAACGAGATTGTAGCTCTGAATGTCTCGAACAGTACCCTGAATGAGATGCTCGAACAGATTTTATCTTCGGCAAATTTAACGTACAAAGTTATAGAGAACAATTTTGTTGTAATATACCCAAAAGAGTCTCTTCAGCAGACAAAGGTTACGGGAATTGTCTCTGATGGTAATACTGGTGAACCTCTCGCCGGAGTAAGTATTCTTGTGGAAAATACCACGAATGGGGTTACCTCAGGAATTAATGGAAATTATTCTATTGAAGTCGATGCAAATGCTGTTTTGCTGTTTTCCTATATCGGATATAATCCGGAACGAATTAAGGTTAACGGGCAAACAACTCTTGATGTGAAATTGGTGCCTAACATGCAGATGTTAGATGATGTTGTCGTGGTTGGTTATGGAAAGAGCTCCCGGAAAAATTTGGTAACTGCGGTTACTTCGGTTAAATCTGACAACCTGAATAAAGGGGCGATCAGCGATGTTGGACAATTGATACAAGGTAAGGTACCGGGACTGAATATTAGTGCAAGTGGTGATCCCAACGCTCCAGCAGCTGTAATTCTGCGTGGATCTTCCACAGTAAATAGTTCTAATGGCCCT
>DATBXH010000471.1:0-2735 GCA_036514375.1 Bacteroidales bacterium
CGATCTTCGCAATTCAAAACGGATTGATTTTGTGGGAGGGATCCGCGGACTTGGCGAACTCAAACGCCGGGTTGATAATGGCGAAATGAAAGTAGCATTTGCCCTTTATCCTGTTTCGATGAAGCAATTAATTGATATTGCCGATACAGGCAACATCATGCCTCCAAAAACTACCTGGTTCGAGCCAAAATTACGGAGCGGACTCGTGGTACATAGCCTGGATTAAGAAAATAAACTTACGCTAGTTATCATCTTGTAAGACTCACATAATCGCGGATAAGCGTATTCAGAAACTGAATCTTATCACGGGGGGCAACAACATTCAGTTGCCCTTCGATTTTTTTAATCAGGTTCTGAAGAGCTACAATATGGTTATTGTTCGGATATTTCTTATACCTTTCCAGGGTTTCTTTAATCAGCAGCATCTCCTCCTCCTTAAACTTAATAACATCGGGATATACGGGATTGTATGACTTCAGTGCATCAATCGAAAGCAGCTGACTAAGTGAAAAACGATTGACATTAATTAACCTGATAATCGTGGTATCTGCCAGGAAATCGCCCAGCCGTTGTCCTTTTTCGGAAGAAGAAATGGTAATCATGGCCAACGATCCCAGAGTCATGGTAATATCTATTAACCGGAAGGTGGTACGCATCATAAAATCAAAGAAACCGGGACGCTCTCCGTTTATCTTTACAACACGGATCTTAAAAATCTTCTTACCCAGTGATTGCCCATGATTGAGCGATTCCATCAGCAAGTGATAAAAAAATGATCCGGGTATACTAATAACCAGATAATTAAAACTAACAAATATGGAAAGTATACCATACAAAATAAGGCTGCCTACATAAATAAAAACAATGTCTAATATCGCTGACAGTGTTCGCTCCATAACAGTTGCAAGTTCATACTCGATGGTTACATTCTGTGTTGTAGTTATGTTGATTTTTCTCATACAATAATTGTGAAAAATAATCTTTTGGTTATATTGCAATTGGATTTAAAAATATATGAAAGAATCGAAATTCATAGAGCAAAATAAAAAAAATTGGCAGGATTTTGAAACAGACTTACGTTACAGGAGGAACAAAGCTACCAAACTGAGCCGTCTATTCATACAGGTTACTGACGATCTATCCTTTGTCCGGACATTTTATAAGCATCGTTCCGTAAAGATTTATCTGAACGGTATAGCCCAGCACCTCTTTAACGATCTGTACCGCAATCAATCCGGCAACCTTAAAGGATTTATCAGATTCTGGAAACTTGATTTGCCTCTTCTTATCCATGATTCCCGCAAGGAATTCAGGATCTCATTCATTGTTTTTCTTTTGGCGTTTGGCATCGGTATTTTATCGAGCATATATGACAAGGATTTTGCGCGGTTCATTCTGGGAGAAGAATATGTTCGGATGACCGTTGTGAACATCAAGAATCACGATCCCATGGCTGTTTACAAATCAGCACATGAAACAAACATGTTCCTCGGTATCACCTTCAATAATTTAAGAGTTGCCCTTTTAACGTTTTTAATGGGCATTGTACTGGCCATTGGCTCTGTTTTTCTGCTTATTTACAATGGAATCATGGTCGGTGCTTTCCAATATTTCTTTATAGAAAGAGGGTTATTTAAGGAATCGTTCTTAACTATCTGGCAGCACGGAACATTAGAGATCTCGGCCATTATTATTGCAGGGGCAGCCGGTATTACCCTGGGTAAGGGATTGGTCTTTCCGGGAACCTATTCACGCATGGAATCTCTTAAGATAGCGGCATTAAGGGGATTAAAGATTTTTTTCGGAATTACACCGGTCATCATCATGGCTGCTTTTATCGAAGGCTTTCTTACCCGGCATACCGAACTGAATCCTGCGGTGAGAATTACTGTAATAGCCATATCGCTGCTATTCATTCTTTTTTATTTTGTTTGGTATCCCTGGTATGTATCCGGGCGTCATACCGAGACTCGCTATTTTAAAGAAAACCCTGGTTATAAGGATGTTTGGAAGCTGGATTTCTCTACCATTCTGTCGTCAGAAGAAATATTAGGCTACACCTTTAAGTTTATTACACAGCGAATCATATGGGTATTTCTGCTGGTGGCGGGTATCTCATGTTTTCAGGGTCTGGGAGTGGTAGTCAAGGAATTATGGCAGGACAACTACGATATTTATGCAATGAATCATTCCATTACTGAGTTTTTCTCATCCAACGACACGTCCGTTAACTTTTGGCTGGGTATGCTTAGTTTGAGTTTCCTTCAGATTCTGTTTTGTGTTCGAAATAAAAATCTGCAGAAAATACACGTCAAAGATGATAAAACAAGTCTGCTAAGGTGGCTCAGCCTTATTGTTTCGGCACTGTTATCTTCCTTTTTAATCTTAATACCTTTTAAATTAGGACTCTTTTGGGGAATCCTGTCTCTTACTTTATTATCTCCGATAGTATTTCTTACTGTATTTCAAAGTTTTGTCGAGAATAAATTTATTCTTTCCTCAATACCCCATACCCGGATGCTGATGCAGCGATCGTGGGGCAAACTTTACTGGAATAGTATTAAAATATTTATCTTCCTGCTAATTTTGTTTGTATTGGCCAACACGCAACTAATCTGGCAGTTTATGAGAAGTATTTACCAGAATTTCGATTATTCGCCTAAAACTTCGTATTTCATTGACCTATTCACCTATACTTTCTTTATTGTTCTGCTGTTTGCAATCTTTTTTATTTT
>DATBXH010000472.1:0-3924 GCA_036514375.1 Bacteroidales bacterium
TGATATTATGGTAAACCAGCCAAATATTTTTTGTGTTCTTATCTCATTTACATATAACTCCTCGTAGGTTCTATTAAGAAAATGGTATTCAAACGGTATGGATGGGTTGTTTTTTGTACAATAATTCTTTATTGATTTCAAGACTTCGGAGTTAATCCTTGCTAATTTAAAAAGTATTATCCCGTTATCATTAAACTCTGCGGCCTTGGTATATAAGCATGGTCCTATTTTTAGACTCAGCGATTTTGTGTTTACATCCTTTATTACGCCTTTAATTGTAAGGTATTTATTCTCATTCACGTCGAAAATTGATTTCCCTGTGAATGGAGGAACAAGATTTAACTGTTTCGCTACTGTTTCATTTATTATACAGCTTTCAATACGGTTATTTGAATAATCAAAATCCTGTTTGCCTTCAATAAATCGGATTTTCATCATATCGAAATAACCTTCGCCTATACTAATTTGCTCACCATGTATTTTATGATTCGGATTATTGGCAGTATACATAAATCCACCGTTCTCAAACTCGGTTGGTAAGCAACTTTGAGCAGAAATTCCGGTGATATCAGGAATTTTAGCCAAATATTCCTTTAATCTGCTAATGTTTTGAATATTCTGAAATTCTCCTGTGGTATTTATGTAAACGATATTTTCCTTATCAAAGCCTAAGTTTTTAGTCCTGAAAAAATTGACTTGCTTTTGAATGACTATTACTGAGATAATCAGCAGAATGGCAGTTATAAATTGCAGTGTTACCAGGCTTTTTTGAATATTATGTTTTCTGCCGGACAAAGACTTGAAACCTGCTTTTAATACTAAGCCCGGGTTGTTCCGTGATATATAATATCCTGGAAAACTGCCCGCAATCAGTAGCGTGAAAAATATAGCCATGCCACCGAGCAGAAGAAAATTTAAGCTGAAAAAATTTATTTTTAAAGATACGCCAGTTAAAGAATCGAAAACTGGAATAACCAGTTTTACTAATCCCATTGAAATAATAAATGAGATTAAAATGTAGAATAGAACTTCCAGTGAAAATTCTTTAATTATTGTTAACCTGCTTGCACCTGATGTTATTTTTATACCTGTCGATTTCGTTCGCTGAAATGATGAGGATATAAACATGTTGGTGAAATTAGTGCAGGCTATTAGCAAAATAAGCAGGGCTACTATGCTTAACATGTTAACGTTTTGACGATTTCCTTTTACTGCGTTTTCTAAAAGATAACCTGTACTGAAGTGGATCTCGTTTAACGGTTGAACAGTAAGTTTTACTTTATATTCTTTCCATATATTGCTCTTGTTGTGAAGCATTCGTGTTAGCTTATTCTCAAATTCAGCTTTATTTATTTTGGTATTAAATACAAGATATTGTGTGCAATTATCGCTGCCCCATTTATTTCTTTGCCAGTTGTCCGGTAAATTCAATACCGGTATTAAATAATGAAACCGCAAATGTGAGTTTCCTGGGATATTTTTTATAACCGCACTAACTGTATATGTATGTTGAGCTATTTCAAGTGTTCTGCCTATAGGATTTTCATTTCCAAAACATTTTTCAGCCAGGTATTCGTCAAGCACAACCACGTCTTTTCTGTTAAGCGAATTAGATAAGTCACCTAATTTGGCTTCATAAGAAAAGACAGAAAAAAAGGTTGAATCTGCATTTAGCCCTTTTTCAATATGGAATTGATTATTACCAACTTTGAAAGGGTTTCTTACTAATTCTCTTATGCGTGTGAAATTCGCAACCTCAGGGAAAACTGACAAAGCTTCCGGGCCAACACCTTGTGGACTTGAACAAGCTTTTGTTGACACTCCGTTTATCTCGCCACCGAAATTCACCCGGTATATATTTTCCTTGTTTTTGAAGAAACTATCGAAGTTTAATTCATTAGATACCCAGGAGAGCAAGATTATTGCACTCGCAAATCCTATACTCAACCCCAGGATGTTTATGATGCTGATGTTTCTATTTTTAACAATATTCCTGTATGCAACTTTAAAATTTTTCATAGGTCCGTTTATTGACAGTCAATAAGCAAGTAATATTTTATTCATACCTCAAGCTCTCCACAGGATTTTTTGTGGAAGCTCTCCAACTTTGCCAGCTTACAGTTAGCATCATAAGGATTAATGCCAGCAAGCCTCCTTTGCCCAAAAGCACAAAATCAAGCCTGATATGTTTAGGAAACATCGATAGGTATTTCCCGCAAATGAAAAGCGCTATAGGTGTTGCCAGGCAAACGGCTACCAGTAATTGAAATAGTAATCCTTTGGACAGTTTGGTAATGATTTCAATAATTGAGGCGCCACATACCTTTCGAATACCAATTTCTTTGCGGTTTCTTTCCGCAATAAAAACTGATAATCCAAACAAACCGAATAATGCAGTTATAATGGTAATTACAAAGAATGTATTCATTAACCGGGAGGCTGCATAATATGATTTGGCCATTTCTTCTGCAACATCAAAATGATATTTAATATCGATTGGATAATCCGGGTTAAACTTCTGCAAGGTTTGTTTTATATGCCTATGTGCTAAGGCTCTTTCTTTCGGATTAATAAGAATGGTCAAATACCCACCCTTTGTGCCGATAGGTCTTATTAATAATGGCATCTCTTTAAAAATAGGCGGAACCGACATGTAATCGCCCACAATCCCAATAATTCGAAATGGACGTCCATTAATATCCATTAATCTTCCGACAGGTTCTTTGTAGCCCAGGGTTGTTGCAGCTTTATGATTTATAACCACACCATCCGTAAAGTCGGCATTAAATTCTTTGCTAAAGTAGTGTCCTTCCGTCATTTTTATCTGATATACTTTCAGATAATCCTCTGATGTAAACAGCTGGTTGGCGGGGATCTGATTGTCTTTTTCTTTCCAATCGGTGGTTATACTCATACCGGTCGAAGGAAGAGCATCGGCCCAGGACACTGCCTTGATGGAAGGCTCTCTCAATAAATCGGCTTTCACCTTTTCTAAGTCTCCCCAAACATTCCCATTGATACAAATGACATCATCAGGAGTGAAACCCAATACCTGAGCATCAGTGGAATGATTATTCTGTTTGTTCATCACCAGGATAACCTGGATGAATAGAACGGCGATCATAAACTGTATGGTGGTGAGTATCCAAAGCGAACGGTTTTGGGTGACCAATGATATACCAGTCTTCCGGAAAAACTCAATTGACTTTGAGGTTGATACCTTAAATGCAGGATAAACACCTGATAAAAATATTGTTCCGCTAAATAATAAAGCTGCTAAACTTATTAGCTGCCAATTAGGTACCAGGGAAATTTGAGTATCCATGATGGCATTAAAACGAGGCAATGTAAATTGCAGGATACCAATAGCTAATATGAAACTTATACCGGTAGAAAAAGCAGTATCTATAATAAGTTGTATAAAAACACTACTGCGTCTGGCACCATTAACTATCCTGATTCCAATTTCATTATTCCGGGTAGAGAAAAGAATATTGGTCAGGTTGATATAATTGATACAGGAAATAACAAGAACCACGATACCACCAATCAGGAACACCAATAGTTTTCCATAATTGTTGTCATAGCTGCCATTTAAATGGATCTCTTTTAAAGGCATTAAAAAAGCTTTTACACCTTCTATCTTAACCGGGATTTTATAACCGGCAACAATCTTTTTATTCAGTTCTTTAACATTAGTTGCAGGCTTTAGCAGCACCAGGGTTGTATAGTCAGTGGAATTATAGTCCAGGTATTTCCATCCCAGATTATTTACTGCTGAGGCGAATGGAATAATAAAATCGGATTTCTCCTCCGTATTCGACTGAAGATCTTTAAAAACCCCTGTTACCATGAGATTAATTTTTTTCCCTTTACGTGAAAATAGCATGGTTTTGCCTATGGGATTTGTATTTCCGAAATACC
>DATBXH010000473.1:0-4736 GCA_036514375.1 Bacteroidales bacterium
ATCCGACTGAGGTTTTAGTTTTATGGTAACCCTGTCGTGGTTTAAAGTTTCGAAAAGTTTAATGGTACTGATCAGCGTGCTTCGCAGGTTAAAAGGTAATTTGGTGCCAGATTGACTTAGGTCTATCTTGGAAACCTTCGAAATATTGTTTACAACATTGACCAGGTTATTTGTTGAAGCCTGAATGGTTTCAATCAGTTCTTTCTGCTCTTCGTCAAGTTCGGAAGTTGAAATCAGATTACTGGTAACCATGATGTTGTTCAGGGGTGTGCGAATCTGATGCGAAAGCTTGGAGATGAAATCATCCTTTGTTTTTAAATCATCACTGTATTGCTTTACAAGACTCTTGATTTCCATCACATTTTTCATCATCAGGGTGATATAGGCATAACAAATGGCATATACCCCAATGTAGATAAATACAATCTTCATCTTAAAGAAGAGCGGAATCAGGTAACTTTTATTCCATTCGAAAGGCAAGAAGGACACGGCAAGCGAAACCACCAGGAAAATGGCTGAAGCTATGGCCCCTCTGCGTATATTGTAAAAAAAGACAGTAATTATCGGAAAGGCAATAATCCAGAAATGACCGTTCCCATCAAATCCGCCAACGGCGAATAACGTCAATATGAATAAACCAAATGGGACAACATTTATATGAAACAATGAATCTTGTTTCTTTTTGTTTTTAATCAGAAAAATATTGAGAGGAAAGACAAGAAATACAATAAACTGGGCGATTGCCATAAAATACCTGTTGTCAATCAGGTCAATGAGGAACAGGAAAGGAAAAAGTATAATGCCAAACCAGCTTACGACATAGATAAAGTTAATTTTGCTGCTATTGTCCGAATTCTGCTTATAAGGCAATTCTATATTTAAGATATCTTTTAAAAAGTCCACAGTTTCAGTCGTTCAAAGGTTTATTATACTAACAAAACTTTTTTTTCGTTAATCTACCGTATGTTAAAAATATAAAAAAAAAGCAAAACTTACGATAGAGTTTGTTTAAGACCAGGAAAAATGATATAACCTATTTTATTGCTTACACGAACATCACAAATTTATCAGTAATTTCAGTAAATTTGTATATGGTAGATAATATTCATAGTCATGCATAGAGTTTATATATTATTGATTTTATCGATGGGGCTTATGAATTCCTATGCCCAGACGGATACGCTGAAGAAGGTTCCGTATAATTCCGATTTCAGGTTTAAAGAAGGCATTTATCTTAATTTCGACCAGGTAAAGAATAACAGGCCATTGGCCAAATCAAGAATTATAGCAGACATTGACCCTGATGATGTCCGTTTTTTCGATGTCGCATTATCTGGTAAAACGTTCTCGTATTATGACGATCTCGGCATGAAACGGGATGTGGCTGTAAAATCAATCTGGGGTTTTTCGCGTAACGGCAAATTGTATTTACGGATGAATGACACGTATAATCCGATTTCATATGTCGGCAGCATCTGTCATTTCATTGCAAATATCACGGTTTATCAACCCAGTTACTACGACCCGTATTATTACAATCAATATTATTATTACCGTAACTGGAATACAGCTAATCAGCCCACATCTACAGAGATGAGGCAATTTATCATGGATTTCTCAACAGGTAAGATTCTTGATTATGACGAAGATAATCTGGAGGTTTTATTTATGCGCGATCCGCAACTACACGATGAATATGCTGCCTTAAGCAAGAAAAAGAAAGACCAGATGAAGTTTTTTTACATCCGAAAATTTAACGATCGCAATCCTTTAATGATTCCAAATTAATTACAATGATTATGAAAAAGATGATGTTGATTGCACTGCTGATAGCAGTGCCTGTTGGTTTGTTTTGCCAGGATTATGTGCCTACCAAAGATGATTTGGCTCGTTTCCCGAAAACAAAAACGTTGGTTGTTCTGGAAGATAATCCGCTATCGGAGTATAACCTTGTTTTGAAAGAGGTTATGCCGTTGGAATGGACCATGACACCTTACGATTTTATTTCCTGGAAAGAGTTTGAAACAAAACGTACCGACCCTGCATTCTCATTTATTGTGATGTCACAGGTTAAATACGATAAGGACAAATCGAACGCGAAATATAATTTCATGAGTCTCCTGATGGGAGGAAATTATGTTACGATCAATAATATGCCCGATTTGTGTCCCTTACCGCTTTCGTATTATGGCGTAGGCGACGACGATTATAGCTATAAATTGGGAATATTCATTCGCTTTATTCAAAAGCATGTTAAATTATTGATGGATAATCCCGGCTTGGCCGGAGAAAATATTCTCAAGTATTACAATAAGAATGTTTCGGATATGAAAGGTAAAACTCTTTACCTGGTAGCATCAGAGATGGCTAAGGATGTGAATACTATCCCCAAGATCAAAAAGGTTTATTCCGGTAATGTCAAACTCGTGTCAAAGGACGAAGTAAAACAAGCTATTGCTGATAAGCTTGACATTGTCTTCCTGCATAAAGTAGGGCCCGAGAGTACCAAGTTCAAGTCCAGATGCTACAAGATACTGATTGGCGCAGCTGATGCTAACTTTTATTATTTCGATTACCATATTGTTGACGACGATACCCCTGACGGATTCCTTGCAAAGGATTTCAAGAAATTACCCAAAAACTAAGCATAAAGGAACACAGCTGATATGGATATTCTACGTCAGCTGTGTTCTCTAAAACGAAGCCTTCTTACCCCAATTAATTATCAATATATTTACCATGAAAAGAATAACTTTATTTCTTGTGTCCTTATTTTTAGTAGCAGCCTCGTTACATGCACAGCAAAACAAGCAAGTCACCAAGGAACAACTGGAATTATTTAAAAAATCGACCACCTATGTTGTGATGGATAACGATCCGTTGCTTGGCTATAATATTACCGTTAAGTCGGCTATGGAGAAATACTGGAAGATAACCCCATTTAAATTTATTTCAACCGATGAGTTCGAGTCTCAGCGAAAAGACAAAACCAAATCTTTCCTTTTATTAACCCGAACCACGCTCACCAAAGACAAGGAGAATACGGATTATCTTTATATGAACCTGTTAATGGGCGATAATGTTGAAAATATTAACGACATGCCTGAAATCCTGACCTTACCCATCAGTTATACCGGGGTGGAGGAAAACAGTTACGTTTATAAAATGGGTGTGATGGTGCGTTTTGCCCAGGAACATGCCAAAACGTTACTGGCTTCGGACAGGATAACCCAATATCGCGATCTGAAGTATTACAACCGGAACATCAGGGATATTAAGAAAAAGATATTATTGCTGGAGAAAAGCGATCTTGCCGAGGAAGTAAATACCATTGAGAAGATAAAGGCTATTTACCCGTACGATGTACGGATTGTCAGTTCTTCAGAAATTGAAAAGGCTGTCATGGACCGGACACCGAATACACTGATTGCGCATCAGATAAGTCCTGGTCCCGAAGATAAAATCGGTCGTTGCTACAAAATTATTTATGGTGTTGACGATAATAAAATATACTATTATTATTTCGTAAAAATAAGTGACGTACGCCCTTCCGGCTTCCTTGCCTTCGACTTTAAGCGGTTTAACGTGGGATTATGACAGCATGTCGTAGGAACCAATATCTTTTTTGAAGATTATTCTTATGAGTACAACGGTTGTGTTGGCAGGTAAGAGTTTGTAGCTTTGTAAGAACAAAAAGAAATATTTATGAAAATCTCTGGCAATACCATTTTAATTACCGGTGGTGCTACCGGAATCGGTTTTGCATTAGCCGAGCATAGTGGCAAGGTTGATTTTTTGCTTCGGCAGATAAACGGGTAGTCATAACAATAGTTTAATGATAAAGCAAATATTATTAGTAGGGTTTGGAGGATTTATCGGCAGTGTGGCCCGGTACTTTGTAGCAAAACTTAATCTTTACTGGGATTTTCTTTCCATTCCCATAGGAACCCTGAGTGTTAACATTATAGGAAGTTTTATTATCGGATTTCTTACAGGTATTTCGGAAAAAAGCCCGATCTTAACCACAGAACTCCGGCTTTTTCTGATGGTTGGTATTTGCGGAGGATTTACAACATTCTCGTCATTTACCAATGAGAATCTGATGTTAATGCATAACGGACAGTTTATATCTATTCTTTTATATACCGGACTGAGCATTTTACTTGGTTTTGCAGCGGTTTATCTGGGCTATATCACGTCAAATATTTTATAAGATGGAGACAAGCGAAAACGGCATTTTGAAAATATATGCCAGCAGTACTGATAAGATAGGATTTAAATTGTTTTACGAACATGTGGTTCAACTGGCAAAGGAAAAAGGTATTTCCGGCGTCACGGTTTATAGGGGCATCATGGGATATGGCCTGAGCAGCAGTCATATTAGTTCATCCAGATTTTGGGAGCTTACGGAGAAGCTTCCTGTTATGATCGAGATGATTGATAAAACCGAGACACTGGAAAACTTCTACCATCTTCTTGAGCCTGAAATTATGAACATGCCAAAAGGTTGCCTGGTAACCATAGAACCTGTTAAAATAATACTTCAGAAACATGGAGGCAAGAAGTAATAAACCGATCAAATAGAATTGTACGCTTCAAACAAACAAAGATATGACCCCAAATTCCCCCCGATTTTTAGCTGACAACGGTCAGAATATTGCGCCTAATTATAAAAAGTACCTCGATTATCGCGAACGTTTGAAGCGATTCGTTTATGTAAGCTCTGACTTTAGTGA
>DATBXH010000474.1:0-3867 GCA_036514375.1 Bacteroidales bacterium
AAAAAGAAACGTCTGGAAGCTGAAGCTAAGGTAAAAGAAGCAAAAGCCCAGGCTATTTCCGAAAAACTTGCCAAGGAAGAGGCTGCCAAGAAAACGCAGGAAGCTACTCCTGAAAGTACAGAAACTGAAGCTCCTGCTGCAGAATAATCTGACAGGGCTTAGCCGGCTTGAATGAACAAATCTGATACACGGCTTATTGGAACCCTGACCAAGCTGCATAGCTTTAAAGGCAGGTTTGTATTCGTATCAGAAATTTATTTAGGCGAAGAAATAAATGATTGGGAATCGGTATTCCTCGAAATAGAGGGTTTGCTGGTTCCCTTTTTTATTGATTATATCAGTTTCACCTCAGATACATCAGCCATTATCGGGTTTGAGGATGTAGACACCTCGGAAAAAGCAAGGGATTTTGTTTCATGCAACGTTTATCAACTCAAATCCCTAACAGGAGATCAGGAGGAAGACATTTTACCTTCAGAGTTCTCGGGTTACCAGGTAATTGATAAAAATAAAGGGAACATTGGTAAAATCGACAAAATCCTCGATTACAACCAAAACCTTTTGTTCCGGATAGTTAAAGGAAAAAAGGAAATACTGATCCCGATCACCAACGAAATTATTACAAACGTTAATCACCGAAAGAAAGAAGTAACCATAAATGCGCCGGAAGGCCTGTTAGACCTCTGATCAGGTTTACTTCAGAAACAAAGTCCAACTGTCGCAAACTAAAAATCTAAACTCTCATCCTATTGGTTATTTATGTGGTTTTAACAATACAAACCGCAACACGTGCAACACGATCGTCAGTTCACCAGGAAAAAATTTCCTACACTGTAACATTTAAAGGTTATAATCGTCTTTCCTATACAATTATTTTGTAAATTTTACCAAATCAATAAATTAAAAACCATGACAACTCGAAAATTTATCCCACACCTGATCATTGCTATCTTATGCCTGGCGTTGATTAACTGCAGCTTTAACATTTCAACCAAACCTTGTAATGACAAGACACTAAAAAAAGAGGTACGAACCCTCGACAAATTCACCGGAATAGACCTCTCTATCGCTGCTAATATTCAACTTACACAGGGAACTCCGCAAAAATTTGAAATAGAAGGTCCGGCCTGTGATTTGGAAAATACAGTTACCAAAGTCAACGGCTCGGTATTAACCATCGAAAACGACCACAACATTACCTGGGGAAAAAGAGATAAAGTAACCATTTATATTACGGTGGAAAATATTGATAAACTTTCCGTCGCAGGTAGTGGCGACATCCTGGCAAAAAATTCCCTTACCACAAATGACCTGCGGCTGGATATCGCCGGGAGCGGCTCCATCAATATCCCGGATCTTAAAGCAACAACATTGAAATCATCAATAGCCGGCTCGGGATCCATTGAAATTTCCGGAAAGGATAAAGCAGAAAAACACAAAATACATATTGCCGGTTCGGGTGACGTGAAAGCAAAAGATTTCCAAACATCACAAGTGGAGGTTAGTATTGCCGGATCAGGTTCGTGTTACCTGAATATCATAGACAGACTTAAAGCTGATATTGCCGGTAGTGGTGACATTTACTATATGGGACGACCGGTAATTGAATCGTCATTGGCCGGTTCGGGTAAAATTAAATCGCTGGAATAAAAATTGAGACGACAGTCCATAGTCCACAGCCAATAGTTTAATACGGACTAGCCAGGTGAATCAGAACAAACCTGAATAAGCGTCCATGGACTATATGCTATGGACTATAGACTGCTTTATTTCCTAATAATCTCAATCTCCCCTCCTATCCCAACTTTAATAATTGAAGAAGGTAATGATTTCGTAGCGTCATTCTGGCGCCAATTCACAACGTAATCGACACCGTTTTTTATCTCATCACTGATTTCTGAGAATATGGCTGGAGACGGTTGACCACTTATATTTGCCGACGTAGATACAATGGGCCGGTTCAGCTTGGCTATCAGCTTCTGGCAAAAATCGTCCTGAACTATACGGATACCAATGGTTTTATCTTTTCCCACAAGATTTTGAGCCAAATTAATGGCCCCCGGATAAATAATGGTCATAGGTTTATCATTTACCTCAATAAGCTCTAAAGCTACTTCGGGTATTTCTTTTACGTACCTGCCAATTCTGTCAGCATGTTCAACCAACACAAGCATGCTTTTGGTTTCTTCGCGCTGCTTCAAACTATACACTCTATTTACAGCCTCTGCATTAGTTGCATCGCAACCAATACCCCAGATGGTATCGGTTGGATATAAGATAATCCCTCCATTTCTGAGAACAGATAAGGCTTTATTAATCTCGTCTATCATAATTCAAAATTTAACACTGCAAATATCACGAAAATGTTAAAAAAGAAAATGTTCGTCTAAAAATTCTGAAACATCTATTTAATATGTTATAATAATTAGTACATTTAAAGTGTTTAAAAAGCACTAACCGTGATTATTAACTTTTCAACCTGTTTTGCTCTGTTAATGGAATTTATTAACCTACAATAATAACTTAAAACTATTTATTATGAAATTTAAGCTATCTGACCGACATGCATTTGTTATAATCTTACTAACATGCTTGTTCAGCATTTCTGGCTTAGCCCAGAAAGCGCCTATGAAATTTGGCAAAATAAACAAAGCCGATCTCGAGATGAAAGTTTACCCTTCTGACACCAGCGCAGCAGCGGCTATTCTCTGCAACTACGGTTATTTCGACTCAAATCAAATTCAATTTGTATGGACAATCCGGATCAAGATTCTTAAAAAAGAAGGAACTAATTGGGGAAATCATGTCTTTCCGGTGCCAACAAAATCAAATGTGAGGGGAATTACCTTTAACCTTGAGAACGGACAAATTATTGAAAGCAAGCTAAAATCTGAGTCCATCTTTAAAGAAAGGGTGACAAATAACTATTCCAGGGTTAGAGTAGCTATGCCCAATGTTAAAGAAGGTTCTATCATTGATTTAGAGTTTGTTTTTCAGGGATTGCCGAATGAATGGCGCTTCCAGGAAGAAATACCTGTAAGATGGAGCGAATTAATCATAGAACCGTCTCCTTACCTTGATTTCAGTACCAGTTTTACAGGCTTTGAGCCTCTTGCAGAAAGATCGGATATGAGATGGGTTTCCAAGAATATGCCTGCTTTTAGAAAAGAACCTTACATGAATGATATGTCCAATTACATTACCAAGGTGGACATAGAACTTCGCAGTATTGTTATTCCCAATGCTTTTAGCTATTATGGAACCACTTCCTGGGATGCTGTAAATAAAAATTTATATGACGATGAAAACTTTGGAGGGGCTTTAACCGGATCCATGTATCTAAACAGCGTAGCTAAAGAAATAGAAAAAAGATATACCGATCCGCTTGATAAAATAAAGGCCGCCCAGGCAGCTATAAAAAAAGTTAAATGGAATGAACGTAATAGTCTTTTCTCCTCGGTAACCAGTCTCGGTTCTGCTTATAACAAAAAAATCGGTAATTCCGCCGACATCAATATGATGCTGATACAGCTTTTGCGTAAACTCGATTTTGAGGCATATCCACTGGCTTTGAGTACACGTGATAACGGATTTCTGCCATTTACCAAGCCTACTATCGATAAATTCAATTACGTCCTGGCTTATACTACTGTGGGGAATAAACCTTATTTGCTTGATGCTACTGAAGAATATATGCCAGTTGGATTATTGCCTCGCAGATGTATGAACCTCCGCGGAAGAATCGTTGATGATAAAAAACCGGAGTGGGTTGACATTAAGACCGATAAAAAACTGAAAAGGGTCATACAATACGACCTTAAATTAGAGTCAGATAACCAATTAACCGGAAAACTCAGTTATGGCAGG
>DATBXH010000475.1:0-6802 GCA_036514375.1 Bacteroidales bacterium
AAATTGTGATATTCTTATATTTGAGTCGGCAAATGTCCTTAATGTTAATCCCATTGCATAAATAACTGAAAAACCACATATCTTTTGCTTTGTCTTCCGAACTAAAAAGGATTGTTGAATAATTGAAAATTTGTTCTATATCGGTTATCTTTAATGTTTTCTTTATATTCTGTCCTGCAGGTATCTGATATTTATCTTTGCCAAATGGATAATAGGTTTCAGATATAGCCTTTTCCCGGATAGCCTTATTAAAAATAGCTCGTAATGGTCGGGTATAAATTCCAACGGTAGAAATTGTATTACCTGCTTGCAACATCCACTTTTCGTATTGAATAAGAAAATTGGGTGTAATATCTTTAAACAAGAGTTCCTTATTTTTACTGAAGCATTTTAACGAGTTAATACTAGATTGATAATTTTGTAAGGTTCCAATTCTTCCCTCTTTTTTCAGTTGGTTTATAAAGGTTTCGTAATAGGAAGTAAGGGTAATAATCCCCTTGGGGTTTTTAAATCGATTTTCAAAAGCCTCAAAGGTAAAATCTGGTAAGTTATTTATGATGTCAATCGCCTTATTTTCAATATCGACAAATATTTTCTTTATTTTTTTAAACTCCGTTCTGGCGTTTAGTGAATTTACCTCGTCAAACTCCTTTTCGTTTAGTGCAAATTTAGTCGGGTAGTACTTTTGTTTAGTTCTGAAGTTAATACGCAGCTTAACCCGAAACCTTCCATCTTTCCTTTCCCTGCTTTTATAAAGTATAATTTTAGTTTTTACCTCAGGATTCATGTCTTTAAATTGTATATACTTTTACAATAAAAACCAATAAAAATAAACAAGCCTTTAAACCTTAATTTTCTTATATCTTATTATCAATGTGGATGGTAATATAATTTAATAAATATTAGTAAATTACGTTAAACTGATTCATAATCATGAGGTCGGCGGTTCAATCCCGCCCCGCGCTACACTCGAAATACTAACAATAATAAGCCTTTCGGAAAGTCTAGGTTAAATTTTCGGAAGGCTTATTTTTTTAAATATCACAACGAAAAATAAGGGATTTCTGGCCATCTGCTCATAAATAGTTCATAAAATTTTCCATTACCTATCGTCCTCAAAAGGAAAGAGAAGAAAAACGGTGAGAACAACATTAAAATACTCATAATTCACCACGAAAAAACTTCTTAGATTAGACCAGACATTATATTCCTTCAAATATGATGGGTGACGGCAAGATAAAGAGTGAGTATCCCAAAGTCAACGATTAGTTGTATTTTTGTCTTAAATCATGCCGTACTACGTTTACATTCTGTACAGTCAGTCAACGGACCATTACTATGTCGGTCATACTAATGATTTGAGACAAAGAATTGATCAACACAATGCAGGACGAACTCCTTCTACAAAAACCGGAAGACCTTGGACATTGGTTTACAAGGAAACATATCCCGATAAATCATCTGCCTTTCGACGGGAATTAGAAATCAAGAATAAGAAAAGCCGTAAATATATTGAGCAGTTGATTAGCTCAGCTGGTTAGAATGTCTCAAATACACAGCCTCTTTCTTTCCAAATCAGTCCATAAGATCAAAAATAATCAGGCATTCGGTGAATGAAGATCCCATTCTTCCTGATTTTCCAACCCCCCTGAACGGTCAACCGACTTAAAAATCCGAATCCGTTTTCTGGTATATCGAAAAACATTTCTGCAAATTCGTAGATGAAATGAAAGAATTAATAAAAATTGTCTGCGAATTCACAGGTAAATCCTAAGAATTTGTGAAAAATACCTGCGAATTCGTAGCCTTTATCTAAGAAGTTTTAGCCGAAGTCTACAAATTAGTAGATCAAGTCTACAAATTAGTAGATCAAGTCTAAGAATTAGTAGATCAAGTCTAAGAATTAGTAGATGGAGTCTACAAATTAGTAGAGTAAGTCTAAGAATTAGTAGAGAAAAGCTACGAATTAGTAGATCAAGTCTAAGAATTAGTAGATTGAGTCTACAAATTAGTAGAGTAAGTCTAAGAATTAGCAGAGAAAAGCTACGAATTCTTAGCCTTGGTTTAAGAATTTGCAGAAGTTTGTTACGATTTTTCAGACGGAATGAACGAATTATTTCCAAATATCTCTTAATTCACAGGCAACAAAAAAGAATTTGCAGGAAAAACCCGATAATTCGCAGATCTAAAGCATGAATTCCTAAGTAACTTGAAAGAAGTTACAGGCTCGACGAAAAAATCCATAGAAATAGCCTGATGTAATTCTACCATTTGCCATGATGGATATTCCCAACGATGATTTCGATAAAATCAAACCAGGATAACCATTTAACCGGAAATCTTATTGCAGGAATCGGCAATTTGAGCCGAAAGATCGTCAAGCACACTGAACCGCTTAAGATAGAGGGAACGTTTGTTGGATTTGATCTCTTGCATGTTTTTACGGAGAGGAGTTAACGGAAGCTCGAACCAGCCGTCTTTATACGGTTGTCCTCCGGATTCGGCCCAAAGCGAGTTATAATTGAACTGGATAGCATGTCTCCGGGACAAATGGATAAAATGTTTTCGTCTATATGCCTGAATACCGTCTCCTGCTCCGTAAATAGCGTTAAATCCCAATTGCCTCGTTAATTCCTGAACTGCAAAGACAATAAAAGATTTGGGGCGAAGACCATGCATCAATTTTTGAACTGCTTTTGATGAATTAGACTCATTAATCATATGACCCTGAATGCAACCAATCCTGCATACCCAACATCCGGTTTCGATCTCTTCAAACGAAAAAGCCGCAGATACAATCCTGCCTCCAAGCTGATTGCAGTCAAAAGATAAAACTAATTCACCTTCTTTCCGAAATCTCTCATCATACCCCAAAGTTAAAACACCGTCCATGGCGTCACCAAGCATTATGCTAGCGATTACAATACCTCCGGTTTGAAGAATACCCCTGGCAAATGCATCACCTTTGCTCAATATAAACCGATACGTATCAAGCATGACTTTTATCCGTTGTTTTGCATTCCATCGAATGGACATATACACCCTAAACGGCTTAAAATAAAGCTTTGGACGATATACTGAGATTTGAGTGAATCCGGGAGATTCAATAATCCCGAACCACTTTAAGGCAACCTTATAATAAATAAGAGCCGCAAAAAAACTTCTCCATTGTTGCCATATCAGATAGCTTTTACGTTCATGAGAAAAAGCCTTTGAAGCACGCTGCCATCCATTCATAGCAACGGAAAGGAAAGGTATACGCATTATAAAAATTAAAAATTAGGGTAAACAAACCGGATAGAGATAGAATTCAATTTTTACTTATCTTGATATTTTCCAAAATAAATCATTTTTTACTTCTTGATTTCAATAATTACGGAATATTTTTTTACAAAATCAAAGATTATTCTGAACTCTTATTATCGCAGCTATTTTATAAATCATATATTTACGAATGAATGGATGATGATTTAACAGTTTTTACATCAACAAGTTTTGAGCCCACTCCGAAAAGTCTTTTACCCCCTAATCCTCCTATTGGGCAAGGCTGTTAAGTTCTAAGCAAAACCAGAACAAAGAATCTAAAACCTTATTTTTATAACTGACCTTAGTAGAAATGACGAAGGAGCAAAATCACCTTATTACCTTATTTAGTAAAATTTTAAATAAGCTAATAAGGTCAGATTTACAGCTTAACTCTTCTCTACTAAGGTTTTCAGAAGAAAATAAGGTTAGGCCTGAATTATAACTTAACAGCCCTACCCTATTGGGGACTGAAAATTCAATGATTTTCATCTGGTTCCCAGGAGGGGTTAGGGGTAAAACAGATGAAAATCGTTGAATTTTGGACTTTTCGAAGTAGACTCCAATTTTCTATTTGTCAACGCCTGTAATCATCTTGTTATTCAATAACCGATAATTATATTGTTGTATAATAGCCTTTAACTTCACGTCCAATTGATTCGCAAGGTTGGCAGAATCCTTCAGTAAATTATTCCGGAGCATTTTATCTTTTGTAAGTTCATACAATCCTAAATTCTTCTCCCCATTGAACATCAACATATAATTCCCTTGGAAATACTGGTAAATTCCGCCCAGGTAATTGGTCGCATAACCATTTGTCTTCTCAGAAAATATACTGGAACCGAAAGCAAGAAAAGGCTTTTGAATACCCAAATAATCAAGAACAGAAGGCATGATATCGGTTTGTTGTGTTACCCTGGCACTAACTCCATGTATTGTAGTGTCGCCGGGATGGAAATAAACAATGGGAATACGAAATATTCCAGCCCTCGTCCCATAAAGAAGCGACTGTTCTTTTGCGGTGTGATCTGCTGAAAAAATAAAGAGCGTATGCTTATACCATGGTTCCTTTGAGATCGTTTGAAAAAATTTACCTAAAGCAAAATCGGAATAACGAACCGACCTGATTAGTTCATTGGGAGAATTAGTAAACCTGTCTTTATATTTTTCAGGAATTCGATACGGATGGTGAGAAGAAAGAGTAAATACCGTGCTGAAAAAAGGTTGAGGCATTTTATCCAGCTCTTTGGCATAATATTGTAAAAACTCCTCGTCATAAATTCCCCAGGTACCATCAAATGCTGGCGGTCCCTTATACTCATTTAACCCGTAATAATGCTGAATTCCTGCAATATGACAAAACTCGTCAAAACCCATCGTTCCATTTCTTCCTCCATGAAAAAATGAAGTATGATATCCTTCCTGGTCCAGAATATCTGGCAATGTAACTAACTGATTATTACAAAACCGGCTGGAAATATATGATTCGTCTGTAAATGCAGGTAATCCCGCGAAAATGGCCGGAACTGCTTCAATGGACCGTTTCCCGTTTGCAAAAGCATTTTCGAACACAAGCCCCTGGTGTATGATGCTGTCAAAACAGGGAGTATATCCCTTGCCCCCATTTAACGCACCGATAAATTCTTTCGAAAAACTTTCCAAAAGAATAATTATCACGTTATCAAAACGTCGCTGTTTAGTTGCGACATTATTGTGCTCAGGTGTGTAAATTTTGGGAACCTCTTTTTGATCGAAGTAGGAAACCGGTTTCACATTCGGATTATCCACTGTAAGCAAAATGGTAAGAGGTGTATTCTGAATTAAAGGGATATTTTGAGAAGTTGTATAACGTGAGGCCGTTATGATGTTAACTGGTTTCAAACCCGTTCCCCTGGCTCCGATAAACAAAATACCAATAAGCAGGATACCTGATAAACCTGCCAGAGTTCCTGATTTTACATGAAATTTATAATTATCGATATGTTGAAAAGGCCTTTTATTCATCAGGTATACACCCCCAAATACAACCACTGCGAAACATATAGCCAGATACCAAAAATCTTTCAAAAACTGAGGAATAAGTACCTTCACATCGTCACTCAAAAGGATATAGGAAAAAATATCAGCGGTTGTCCGTTTGCCGGTATATTTAAAATATTCGCAATCAATAAAATTAAAAAGAAGTAAGAAAAAGTTACCCGTATAAAACAATATATTCCAAACCCTCCGGTAATATTTATGATGGACAAAGTTGAACGGCAGCAGATACAATAATATAAATAGCAAATTGTAATAAATAACTACTGTAAAATCGAACCGGGTACCAAAAAAGAAAATTTTGATTAAATCACCCATCGAATCAAAACTAAAAGCTTGTAAATTAATAAAGTAAAACAGGAGTCGACTTACAAAATATAAAGCCAGGAGTATAAAAAGTTTGTAAAGCAAATTACCAATTTGCCTGAAATACAGATTAAAACTATGCATTGTTTTCTTACTAATATTAGCGAACAAAACTACAAAAAGATGTACGATTTGTTCACAGCCCACAGATATAAAACTATAAATCCCTGCATCAGGATGACAAATTTGAAAAATGAAGGGAACTGTATTATAGTTTTATTTGACACATTATTGAAAGACATTTAACTTTAAATAACCTTGTTGGTTGATAAGATGCCTGTCGGCAAAATAAAAATATTGTGAAAAATAGCACCTAATTCTTGCAGGTTATCCCGTTTAAAGAACTTAAAGTTCCCGGGAAATTGTTAAATTTATGTAAGCTATAATAACTAACTGCGATAAAATTAGGTTTCAATGAAAAAAGTAAAACTTTAAAAGTTATATGGAACCAGCAACTTCACCACTCGTCGTTTATGACAGTATTCTGGTAGTAGATGACAATCAAGATAACTTAGAGGTATTAGAAGAAATATTGCAAAGCGCAGGCTATAAAGCGTGTTCCGCATGTAATGGAAAGGAGGCATTGTTAAGTCTGGACACTGAAACACCCTTGTTAATTCTTTCAGATATTAAAATGCCCGAGATGGATGGCTATGAGTTATGCCAAAGAGTAAAAGCCAATGAAAGAACCAACGCCATCCCTGTTTTTCTTATCAGTGTTTATGACGATGAAATTTCAAGGATTAAGGGATACCAGGCAGGTGCTGCGGATTTTATTTCCAAGCCATTCAGCAAAAGTGAATTGCTTGCGAAAATGAATATCCATATCAAGTTAAGGCAAATGCAGATTAACCTTGAGAGCCAAAACGAAATGCTTAAAAAAGAAATTCTTATACGTAAACAAGCTGAAGTAGAGGCTGAATTTGAGCGAAACCTTATTACGGCATTAATGAACAATTTTCCGGGAGCTATTTATTTTAAGGACTTAAATAGCAGATTTACCCGGTTAAGCCGTTCCTGGGCCACAAAATTCAATGACCCTAACCCCGAAAGCTATATTGGTTTGAGCGATTTTGATGTTTTTAGTCATCAACAT
>DATBXH010000476.1:0-6760 GCA_036514375.1 Bacteroidales bacterium
AACTTCACCCGGCTTTAACTGACCGGTAAACAACACTTGCTGACTACGACGTATGGATTGCAGGTCGAAATACTGGGCAATGACTTCGGGTGTAGTGGAATATTTCTGCATCAAAGCGCCCAGGTCAGCATACTGGCCGGCACACATAGCCTGCCGGGCCAATTCCAGATTATTGGTCGTATTTTTGCTCAGTGATTTATTACCCTTTTGAGCATTATAGGCAGCTTCGAGCAGAACATAAAAGCTGTCGATATCCGTTTTTACATCGGCCAGCAGGAGATCGGAGCCGATAGCTTCGCTCAGCGATTTCACAGCCTGGATACGTTCACTCTGTGCGCCTTGCTGGAAAGGTTTCCTATGGTTCGGTAACAGCCTTTTATATGCCGGTGTTTTTGAATCGTATTGATTCTGGATCTTAACATCCCACCGCGGAACTTTTGTATTGTTCAGCAAATTCAGCAGCTGATACAAATTGAGCGTTTCGCCCTGTTGCGTTCCTCCCTGGGTTTCCCAGGTACTGTAAGCTGTTTTATAATCAAGATGTAACGGATGATAGAAGTTATACAAGCCAAGAACAACGGGTTCGCTTTTCATTTTATCCAGCGCATTGTCGTGATATGTACTGATGCTCATACCAACATAATAACTACCATCAGAGGCATGCAAAAATTGGTTTTGAAGAAAATTCCATGTTTTCATAACGAAGGTTTTTTAAGTAAGTGATTAATATTTAAGATAATTTGAATTATTTTCCATACTGATTTGCGATGGTAACCATTCATACGTTTCGTTCCATCCTGTTGATGTTCTATCCTTTGTGCAAAAAATCTTTTTTAATTTGTCAGAAACCGGTTTGCATTTTCTCATTACCGGCCTGCTGCACAAGCATCCGGGTCAAAAAAACTATTTGTTTTGATACCTTTCGCTCCTGAAGTACATACCGAAACATTTGTTTTACTGTCATCTGCTGCTGCAGAATATGACAAAACATCTGTTTTTATGCTTACTGCTGCTGCGGGATATGACAAAACAGCTGTTTTAACCTCTTCCGTTGCTGCGGTATGTACCAAAACAATTGTTTTAATGTTTCCTGCTGCTGCGGTATATACCAAAACATTTGTTTTAATGTCTCCCGCTGCTGCAGGATGTTTCTAAACATTTGTTTTTATGTCTCCTGCCCGTGCAATGTTTGTCCGGAAAATCGTTGAATAATTCTTTGTGCAGCGCTGACCGTTCAACCGCATGTTTTTATGAAAATACCTGAAACAGTAACCGGTGAATCGTATGGATTCATCTCTTCCTTTGCACGGATTAATTCTAAAACATTCTGATTTTATAAAGATTTTTGCAAGAGATCCGGTAAATCATCCTGTTTTCATCGGCAACAAGAGATACAATTATTGCATCATCGCAAGGAACAGGGTTAGGACGTTGTCATCTGATTTAGTCATAATGATAAATGTTTAAGTTAGACCATTAAGTTTGAAAAATGACTTCGATGTAAAAAACGGTCCACGTAAATTATTATTGTGTGTGAAATAAATTTTTTTTCAGAATAAGAGCCTGTTTAAATATTTTAAAGATAAATTTAACCGTAGAGGTCACAAAGAATTTTCGCAAGGTTCGCGAAGGTTTAATTGCCAGTATTCGCCTTTGCGCTCATTGCGCGTTCTTAGTTAACTTTGCGGTTAAATTGTTCTCTTTTTTAACTATGTCTTTTTTAATTTTTAAACAGGCTTTAAGGGTATTATTTGTTATATTTGTTTCTCTTTAAGTTAATTATTCAACAATAATGGATATTGGCAAAAATATGAATGAACAACTTAACGATGTTAATTCTTTTGATAAATCTTTGTTAAAAAAAATCCGTTTAACAGAGGCCTTAGGTGAAGAAGAAAAGAAAATAATTTTTTCTGTAACGGATGCGTTTCTTGGTAAGAAGAAGTTGAATGACGGTCTATCCGATGCTTTACATTTAACTCATTAAAAAATAAATATATGCAACTGACGTATAAAATACTACTGCACAAAGAGCCTGAAGGCACTTATACGGTTTCGGTTCCGACCTTACCTGGTTGTATGACTTTTGGCGAAACGGTAGAACATGCCATTCAAATGGCAAAGGAAGCTATTGAACTTTATATTGAAGAGCTTCGGGCACGGGGTGAAGAAATTCCCGATGATAGCGAAACCCTGGAGTATTCTTTAAGCCTGCAAACGGCATGAGCTATTCTGCAAAGAACCTAATCAAAATATTGGAGTAAAAAGGCTTTTACTTTAAACGTGCCAATGGCAGCCATCATTTATACTTTAATCCCAAAACCGGAAAAACGGTTATTGTCCCCGTGCATGGCAATAAAGACCTTACCAAAGGCCTTTTCTATGCCCTGCTTAAACAAGCTGGTATTGAAAAAAATGAGATTTAAACAAAATCAATAATAATAACGCAGCCAGGTTTCCTTTTGGCTCCCGGCTGTGTTGCTTTTAGCAGCAAATGCCCCCTTCAATAGCCCGACGTAACAAATGTTACGGCGAATTGCTTCGTTGCATTGTTTGTGGCAAACTACGATCAACTTGGTTTTGTTTTATACGTTTAGATAGTGTATTTTTGCAGAAACAAGCAATAATTGGTCTAATACAATACTTTTAGGTATGACTCCTGGCGAACATATAATGCTTTTACGCAAGCAAAAACAACTTTCTCAGGCTGCTTTGGGTAAAGCAATCGGCACATCAGGTGATATTATCGGAAGGTACGAACGCAATATTATGACACCCTCTATTGATGTGGTTGTTAAGATTGCCGATACTTTAGGGGTTTCGATTGATTACCTGGTAGGAAAAACCAATATTGAACTGGACAGGAACACATTAAAGCGGCTTGAAGATATTGCCGCGCTTTCGGACGAAAACAAATCGTTTATATTCCGTATGATTGATATGGCTTTGCGGGATTTAAAAACCGGGCAGGCTTACGCAACAAAATAAAAAATTAAAACTATGAACTTACAATATATTACAGATACAAAAGGGCATAAAAGTGCTGTGCAGCTTCCCTTGAAGGATTGGGAACAGATACAAAAAGACCTTGAGGAACTGGAACGTTTAAGGAACAAAAAACTGTTCATGACCGAGTTGGCCGAAGCTGTTGAAGAAATGAAGCTGATTAAAGAGGGTAAAAAACAAGCCCGTAACGCTGAAGATTTCCTCAATGAGCTTTAATGTTAAAACAATATCGGTTTTTGAACGCCAGGCCAAACGCCTGATGAAAAAATTCCCGTCCTCAAAAAGGAAATACAGGAACTTATAAAAGTACTCAAGGAAGAACCCGAAAAAGGCACTTCCATTGGCCACAACTGCTATAAAATACGCCTTGCCATTGCCAGTAAGGGTAAAGGAAAATCAGGCGGGGCAAGGGTTATTTCCCATCTTGTTTTTAAGGATGGTACCGTTTACCTTCTAACCATTTACGATAAATCGGACATTGAAAACCTTACCGATAAAGAGATTCTGGAACTTATTAAACTTATTCCATAAAAAGCCCGGAACTCGAAAAAACAGGGCTTTAGTATAATCCTAAAAATATTACCTATTTAAAAATTATTACGGCAAATAAAATTATAACAGACAATGTCATATATAGCCTGACATAAGTCCATCCCTTTTTTATTTGTTGTTCTGATTCTACTAAATACTTTTCTTCTATTATTTTGTACCTTTTCTTTAACAATAAGTATAAGGCATTAATGAGGCATAATAAAACAAAACAAAAGCCTACATATAACGCTTTACTTAACAAATAATCTATTTTGACCTTAAATAAAAGCAATACCGTTAAGATGTTGACAAATTGATTAAAAGAAAACACGATAATGGAGGTTCCTACAGGAGTCAAATCTTTAGTTTTAACTAATGATTGATGAATCAAAAAAAATGTATAGTTATAGATGTTTTTCATATAAAGTTATATCAATAAATTTTTATCTTTTCGCTAAGCCGAATTTGCAATTCGGCTTAAAACACCAGCAAATTTGCAATTTGCTAATATGTTTTCCATAGCTTAGTGATTTGAATAATGTCCAACAAGTTTTCCATACCTGCATAGTTTCTTGCACTTGAATATAAATATTCTTCTGGCTTGGAAACAATGCCGCTCCGTACCGGATTCTGATGTATGTAATTTACTTTTTCCTGAATTACTTCATTTGAATATAGTTGGATAGCATGATTTTCATGCGTCCACACCTGATAGGTACCTTTCTTATTCTGTCGTTTGGCAGCATGTATAAAAAGTCGCAGCATCCAACTCTTTCTGCTTTCTATACCTTCTTCCATTGCGTCTGTCAGTTTCTTACTGGTATACTTTTTAAAATCACGTACTATGTCGCTTAAATCTTCCCTTTCACTTCGTACCACAAGATGAATATGATTCGACATGATCACGTAAGCATAAATCTCCAATCCTTTCTCCTGCTGGCAATAACGTAAACTTTCTATGACTATATCCCTGTATACTTTTCTCGTAAAGACGTCAACCCAGTAAACAACCTGTAGTGTTACATAGTGTAACGCATGTTGATCCTTGATTTGATAACCTGTTGGCATAAAGTAATGTTTATGGCTAAAGTACAAAATATTTAAACACAAAGCCATATAGCATTGATGCTACATGGCTTGTGTTTGTTATATGCCGATTTGCAAAATCGGCTATGTCCCAAGCGGCAATGCAATTGGCCGCTTAGCCGCTCGAACATTACGCTGAGCTAAGGGGGTTGTTTACATTAGCAGAGTCGGGGGCTACGGGCTTTATTCAAGCCTATATCTTATATATGTAACAGGACAGTCGTAGCCTCCGTTTTTGGGGAAGGAATTGCAATATGCTCTTCTTTCAAACCCTCCAAATGGAACTGAATGGCCTCATAAATCCTGCGTTCTACCATTTGTTTTGTCCTTCCGGTAGCTATGCAACCGGGTAGGTCCGGTACATAAGCGCTGTAACCGGTTTCTGTTTTCTCAATGATTATCAGATATTTTATCATTTTATTCCCTTTCTATTTGTGCTTGTTTGAAAATGCTATGCAAAGTTCCTTTTGAAATATCATCCGAAAGCTTATGAGCGGCTATTGTAACTAATCCTGGCTTTACCGGATGTTTATACTGCCGATGGCTACCCTTTTGCCTTACCAGGTACCATCCGTCTTTTCTATTATTTGTATAACTTCCCGAACTTGCATCATACAAATATACAATACCTCAGCAACTATATTACAATAAAGCAGGACTTTTAAACAACAACGCCATGCAACATTGCTGCTACATAATTCTTGCTGTTAATCTTATACACTGAATTACAAATTCAGCTGTGTTCCAAACGGCAAAACACTTGTCGCTTAGCGCTTCGATTTATATATTCCGACGAGCAAAGGATAATCCCTACAGCTTTCGCTGTTAGATTGTTTCTCATCTTTTAGTTGACAAAAAAAGCCCCGGTGTTAACAACAGCGGGGCTCGTTTGAAACTACTAACTACTTACTAAAACACTATCACTTTATTTTTACTATTTTTATACAATTCCTTTGTTAATTTTTTTATGTAATTGAGTATTATCAATGCGATGCCCCATATTTTAATGAATCTAAGAGTTGTTTGTTTTGCACAGCTCCGGTATTTCTGTTAAAAATTTCGCCGGTATCCCAAACAAAAGGCAAAGCACCATGCGTTAATGCAGAATGAGTAACATAGCTGTAATAATGTCCGCGGGAAGCTAAACTAAGCGTCCTATTATTACCAGTTAAACTACTATTTGGTGGAAATGCACCCACTTCACCCACTACCACCGGAATACCTTTATCTGCAAATTCTTTTTGCATCAACGAAAACACGCCATCCACATAAGTCTCTTCACCAAATGTGGCATTATGCGACAGGTCCGTCGTGGAATGATAATTTTTCCCCCAGTAAAAAAAGGCCGATGTAGTATCCGTATCCAAACAGAAATTAAAAGGGGCATAATAATGAAATTCTAACATCAATTTATTTGGCACATTGTCAGCAGGTATGCCGGGCAAGCCACCGGGTGTGAAGTAATCGGCCAAATCGCTGGAAGTAACCGGTGCCTGAATTACCAAAGTCCGATAAGCATTTTTCCCACCCGTGGAACGCACTGCATTAATAAAAATTTGATGATAATCGTATAAATTAGTGACAGTGGGCAAGGTGAACGAAAAATTGGAAGAATATCCGTAAGGTTCGTTGGAGCTGGCGAACATGAGATGTTCATCAAAATCCCTCAATCCTGTAGCTATTTGCTCCCATAAAGCCCTTTGTTTTGCTTTTACTGTATCTAAAGCAGCACCGGTAGCTCCACAATCTTGCCATCCTTCATGAATGTTAAGTATAACATACATCCCGTCATTTATGCAATATTGAACCACTTGTTTTACCCTCTCAAGCCAAGCCGGATCTATTTGTTCTTTTTTTGTATCGCTTAGATGAGTCGCTTCGTTATATACCCATTTCTTAGTGCTTGAGTTATAATAAGTACCATCCCACCTGCAGGGAATACGAATAGCTGTAAAGCCGGCTTTTTTAACAGAATCTACCCACAATTGTGTAATAACAGGATTTCCCCAGCCGGTTTCGCCACCTGGTGCTTCCATCGTATTGCCAATATTTATGCCCAACTTAAAATTAGCCGCCAATTGTGCAGCCGTGCTGCTCATACCCGTACCATCAGGTGCAACAGGCGACGTATTGTATG
>DATBXH010000477.1:0-2876 GCA_036514375.1 Bacteroidales bacterium
ATGTTATCGAATCCACCGATGTCAGGTCAAGTTCCAGAATTTGAACATTTCTGTTTTTTAATAATTCTTGTGTAACTGCATGGTTTGATGTATTCACATTTCTAATTCCTGCAATTACATGGTAACCTTTGTTAGCCAACAACATTACTGTTTCTTTACCAAACCCGGCACTACAACCTGTGATCAATACTGTTTTCATTTACTTATAAATTTAAAATGTACGGGTTCAAAATTCCCTATTTCGAACCTAAAGAAGTTTCAATATCTTATCATTAGATTTAGAAATTATATCTTTGTTATGCTTTAAAAAGAAGAGATGTACAGCAAACCGGATATAGGGTTAATTCAACGAATTGTAGGGCCTGTTTCAAAAGAACAAATTAGGTTTATCGATTCTTTTGTTTTTGAAAATGTAGGCATCTTTCTTCCCGTGGCTGGTCCTTGCTATTATGCTTTGTCTCCGGAGCACACCCACCCTTCTTACATGGTTATATATTCTTTTAAAGGTGAGGGCGATGGTTGGGTAAGCGGCATAAAACCTACAACCTTAAAACCCGGTGAGTTTTTGTTTATGGCCCCGGGTATCAAGCATCAGGAGAAAGAAAGAAGCGATACTCCAAGGTATCTGGCAATTTGTATAATGCCTGAATTGTTCGAACCTATAGCAAAAGAATACAATATCCCTTTGGAAACTTTGCGGTCTGCAATTAAGACTGCCAAAGCGCTAAAACAGTTTTTGCCTTTATGCTGGCAGTTCCTTGCCGAAGTTAACACTTTGTACCAGCCCAATAAAAGTTTGATAGAGGCAATCTCTGTTCAAATGTGCCATTCAATAATTCGGAGCATTTTTCAAACACAAAGGAAGACTAATAAATGCGAGTGGCGCACGGAAATAGGACAAAGTATTGCGTTTATCCATAGTCACCTTCATAATAAAATGGGGGTGGCTGATATTGCCAGTGCCGCTAATATGTCGGTTCCAAATTTCTGTCGTGTATTTAAAAAAGAAATGGGACAAACCCCCATAGAATATTTATCAGAACAAAGGTTGCATAAGGCACAGAGCATGTTGCTTTCTGATGAATTTTCGATGCAGGATATTACAACTTCATGTGGCTTTAGCAGTGTATCTTATCTTTCCACTTCGTTTAAAAAACGGTACCAAATATCTCCGGAGAAATATAAGCTACAGATGATTACAAAGTAAAGAATTGAAATAAGCGATGTTTAAACAGTTTGAGGCTATAATAGCCGAACAGGTACAACATCCTTTAAATTATAGATTCGCTTGAAAATCTCCAATAATTGGTTCGATAATCGTACTGTAGGGGGTCACAAAGGGAGGGACAAGTTGCTAAAATTAGCGACTTGTCCTTTTTTATTTTCAGCTTTTTGCTTTAACTTGAAGGCCTTAAAAGTAGGAACAACCTAGACCTTTAAATCTGCATCTAAATTTTTAATGTTAATATTATTGAACAACTTTAAAAATTTGCAATTGGGTTAACCTGAATGAAATTTTAATGATATTTTGTTATAAAATTTAACAATGCCAAACCAGAATCCCGAGCAAATAGCTCGCGATAATATCGACAAACAGCTACTTGACACTAACTGGGTTATTCAGAACAAGAACGATATAAACCTAAGTGCAGGGATTGGTATAGCTGTTCGGGAATACCTTACAGATATTGGGCCGGCTGATTATGTACTATTTGTAGAAAGAAAACCTGTCGGGATAATTGAAGCCAAAAGAGAAGAAGAAGGGGTTCATTTAATAGCACATGAGGACCAATCACGGGATTATGCTGAAAGTAAATTGAAATATCTGAATAATCAACCGCTTCCATTCGTATATGAAAGCACAGGAACAATTACCCGATTCACAGATTATAGAGACCCAAAACCACGTTCAAGGAATGTTTTTTCATTTCACAAGCCATCCACTTTTATGGAATGGCTAAAAAAAGAAAAATCCTTACGGGAACGATTACTTGATTTGCCGGTATTACCTACTGAAGGGCTTCGTGATTGTCAAATTAAAGCCATTCAAAAACTTGAAACTTCATTTAAAGAAAACCGTCCGAAAGCCCTGATTCAAATGGCAACGGGTTCCGGTAAAACGTATACTGCCATTACATTTATTTACCGGCTGATTAAGTTTTCGAAGGCTAAGCGAATTCTGTTTTTAGTTGATACAAAGAATTTGGGTGAACAGGCAGAACAAGAATTTCTGGCCTACCTGCCTAACGATGATAATAGAAAATTCACTGAACTTTATACCGTACAGCGTTTAAAATCAAGCTATGTGGCCGACGATAGTCAGGTTTGTATAAGCACCATACAACGGCTGTATTCTATTTTGAAAGGAGAGGAGCTCGACGAAATCGCCGAAGAAGAAAATCCCAATGAGATTAGCTGGCAAAAACGCGAACCCGTTCCTGTTTCCTATAATCCTAAAGTGCCTCCCGAATTTTTCGATTTCGTGGTAATTGACGAATGCCACCGGAGCATTTACAATTTATGGAAACAGGTGCTCGATTATTTCGATGCATTCCTGATTGGTTTAACAGCTACTCCCGACAACCGAACGTTTGGTTTTTTCAATCAAAACGTGGTGAGCGAGTATACGCACGAGGAGGCAGTTTTGGATGGAGTTAACGTGGGGTACAATGTTTTTGAAATCGAAACGGAAGTGAGTAAAAAGGGAGGAGTAATCTGGAAGGGAGAGTATGTTGATTTTCGTGAGAAGCAAACCCGGCGTAAACGATGGACACAGCTTGACGAAGATGTTGAATATAATAACAAGCAGTTGGATAAGGATGTAGTCAATCCAAATCAAATCCGCTTAATTATTAAAACCTTTAAAGAACATCTTC
>DATBXH010000478.1:0-2662 GCA_036514375.1 Bacteroidales bacterium
TTCGTTCGAAAAAGTAATGAAAGGTATTGCGCTTTTAAAGAAGCACAAAATAGAGTTTAATACACTTACAGTGGTAAACATCAACAGTTCTAAATACCCGCTCGAAATCTATCATTTTCTGAAAGAAATTGGTAGTATTTACATTCAGTTTCTTCCGGTGGTAGAACGCAGGACTGAAAAGCGGGGAGCCAATATTTTATCGCTGATCTCGCCCGACTATAAGGAAGAAGCCTATGTTACCGAATGGTCTGTAAAGCCGGTAGATTATGGCAATTTTCTCATAACTATATTTAATGAGTGGGTACGAAACGATGTTGGCAGGTACTATATTCAACTCTTCGATGTTACCCTAGCCAACTGGGTGGGCGAACATCCCGGGCTTTGTGTATTTGCCGAAACCTGCGGCGATGCACTGGTTATAGAACATAATGGCGACGTGTATTCCTGCGACCATTTTGTGTACCCTCAGTATATTCTTGGAAACATTAAGGAAACTCTGTTAAAAACGCTTGCCATGTTACCGGAACAATATGCATTTGGGCGCAGCAAGCTCAACAACCTGCCTCAATATTGTATCGGTTGCGAGTATCGTTTTGCTTGTCATGGAGAATGCCCTAAGCATCGGTTTGCTTACACGCCCGATGGTGAGCCCGGTTTAAATTATCTATGTAAAGCATACAAGATGTTCTTTTCGCACGTTCATCCTTACATGCAATATATGGGCGACGAGCTTGCCCAGCAAAGGCCACCGGCTAATGTGATGCAGTGGACTAGGAGAATAAATACAAATAAAGTGTTGGTTTAATTATAAATATTATGCAAAGGAGAGGTAATCATTTATTTGTTAACCTTTTAGGGGGACGATCAGGAGGTGTTATTTACTGCTACCCTATCCCTGAGACATCATATTGTTGCTGCTTCCCGAGAAGGTAAGTATTTATACTTACCTACAATTAGTTACACAAAATACCAATGAGATGGTATTGATGTTAGCCTGAGATTACCTCATCTTTGACAAGATCAAATTAATTAAAACCAAAAAGTAACACTATGAAAAAGATTCTCTCAGTCTTTATCATGATTTTGTTTGTGATAAAGTCAGGCTACTCTCAAAGCACTAACGACATACTAAATGTTCTGATCCAACGAAAACTTGTAACCCAGGAAGAGGCCGATTCTTTGCGTGCCGATGCTGCTTTGAAGCAACAAGATGCAGATGCCAAACGCAAATCATTCCCGGTTACTGCAGGTAAAAACCTTTCGCTTTCTGGTTATACACAAGTTCGTTATCAAAATCTTGAAGAAACCGGAAAGAAAAGCGGTTTCGATATTCGCCGCGCAAGACTGGACGCGAAAGGAACCATATCCCCCTATTTTGGATACCGCCTGCAAACCGATTTTGCTGGAACTTCAACAGGAGCCTTTGCCAAATTGCTTGATGCATATACTGAAGTTAAACTGGCTGATTATTTTAACCTTACCATTGGTCAGCAAAAGGTTGCCTTATCGTACGAAAACCAGATATCGGACAATAAATCCGAAAGCATTGACCGGTCCCAGGTTGTAGAAGCCTTGGTGGCCAGAGGAAAAGATGTAATTGGCAACCACAATGGCCGTGATATTGGTATACAGGTTAATGGATACCTCTTTAAAGTAAATGATCGCTTTCTGGCTGAATATTATGTTGGCTTGTATAACGGTGCAGGCATTAATATTGCTGCAGATAACAACCAATCGAAAGATGCAGCTGCACGCTTAGTAGTTCATCCGTTTACCGGATTAGATTTAGGAGGAAGCTATTATGACGGTGTGGGTAATTATCTCGTTAACCCGACTGATACGAAGACCAAAAATAAAGGTCGTACACGCTGGGGTGCAGAACTGGGCTACGAATGGCTAGGTTTTTCATTGCACAGTGAGTATCTTCAGGGAAAGGACAATGTGATAACAAAGAGTGGCTATTATATTCAAGCGGCTTATTATGTTATTCCCCAAACATTTCAGGCCATTGTCAAGTATGACAGTTACGATCCCAACAAGGATAAAGCTAACGATGTTTCAACCCTTTATACATTAGGTGTTAACTATTTCTTTAATCCTAATGCCAAACTGCAGGTGGCTTATACATTCAAAAGAGAAGAAGGCACACAAGTGAGCAATAACTATGCAGTATTTCAATTTCAAATAGGATTTTAAACCATAAAAACTCATAAAATGAAGAAAACAATTATCTATGTTAGCTTAGTGGCATTACTGCTAAATGTATCGCTAAATAAAGCCTTCAGCCAAACTAAAGACGATTTGGAAGAAACTATCACCCTTTCGGGCGCCTTTGCCCTTTATCCCATGGCAGTAAAATGGGCTGACGAATTTAAGAGACTTCATCCAAAAGTAAGGATCGATCTTTCTGCTGGTGGAGCCGGAAAAGGAATGACTGATGCCCTTGCCAAAATAGTAGATATTGGCATGGTATCACGCGAAATCTACCCAGAGGAATTAAAAAAAGGAGCCTATGGCATTGCTGTTACTAAAGATGCCGTGGTGGCTACCATCAGCGATAAAAACCCTGTCCTTAAGGACATTCTCTCGCATGGATTGAAGAAAAACGCTGCCAATGAAGTTTTTATCACTGGCAAATACAAAACCTGGGGACAGGCTATAG
>DATBXH010000479.1:0-2102 GCA_036514375.1 Bacteroidales bacterium
ATGAATTTATCAAAAACATCATAGCATTTTCTCTGAAGAACAAATTCTTTACATTCTTCAGTGTTGTCATTATCATTCTTGCAGGCATTGTAAGTTATATTAATACCCCAATTGAGGCATTTCCTGATGTTACAAACACAAAAATTATTATTGTTTCGCAATGGCCGGGGAGAAGTGCAGAAGAAGTGGAACGCTATGTGACTATGCCCATTGAATTGGCCATGAATTCTGTACAAAGTAAAACTGATGTCAGATCGACAACACTTTTTGGATTATCGGTTGTGACTGTTATTTTTGAAGATAACATAGAGGATGCTTTTGGCCGTCAGCAGGTCAATAACCTTTTAATGAATGTAGAACTGCCGGATGGGGTGAAACCTGAAGTACAACCTCCGTACGGACCCACTGGAGAGATTTTCAGGTTTACACTAAAAAGTAATGTGCGAAGTGTAAGAGAACTCAAGACATTGGAGGACTGGGTGGTGGAAAGGAATATTCGTTCTGTTTCAGGGGTAGCCGATGTGGTTAGTTTTGGTGGTGAAACTAAAACGTACGAAATACAAGTCGACCCCCAGCATTTAGCTAAGTACGATATATCACCTCTTGATGTCTATCAGGCAGTGAACCGTAGTAATATTAATGTCGGTGGAGATATCATTCAAAATAATGGACAAGCCTATGTAGTCAGAGGTATTGGCCTACTTGATAAATTCAGTGAAATAGGTAACATTATTATTAAAAAAATAAATGGAGTTCCTATTCTTGTAAATAATGTAGCTATCGTAAAAGAATCATGCCTTCCCCGTCTCGGACAAGTCGGAAAGGATAGTCTTTCCGACGTTGTAGAAGCTATTGTGATTATGCGCAAAGGTCAGAATCCGAGTGAAGTAATTAAAAAAGTCCAGGAAAAAATTGATGATCTGAATAATAAAATTCTTCCAAGTGACACAAAAATAGTAACCTATTATAATCGTCAGGAACTGATTAATTATGCAACACATACTGTTATACACAATCTCATCGAAGGGATTATTTTTGTTACAGTCATCGTGTTGATCTTCATGGCCGAATGGCGAACCACGCTCATTGTGTCCATCATTATTCCGCTTGCTCTGCTTTTTGCTTTTATTTGCCTACGGCTAAAAGGGATGACAGCAAATTTACTTTCTGTCGGAGCTATTGATTTCGGGATTATAATTGATGGGGCCGTGGTTATGGTTGAAGGAATTTTTGTTATCCTTGACAGGAAAGCACACTCCATTGGTATGGAAAAATTTAACCGGTTGTCTAAGCTGGGGCTTATTAAAGAAACCGGAACTGAAATGGGGAAAGCGGTATTTATTTCCAAACTCATCATTATAACTGCTCTTTTACCCATTTTCTCCTTCCAGAAAGTAGAAGGGAAAATGTTTTCACCACTGGCATGGACGTTAGGATTTGCTCTTCTGGGAGCATTATTATTTGCTTTAACACTGGTGCCAGTCATGTCGGGTTTACTACTTCGCAAGAACGTAAAAGAAAAGCATAATCCGTTTTTGACGTTTGTCGTTAATCAGACTACTTCTGTTTTTGATATCTGTTATAAGAATAAGAAGGTTAGTCTTATTGTTGCTGCTATAGCGCTGGCGATGAGTCTCTTTTCCTTTCGTTTTCTGGGTACTGAGTTTCTTCCCGAATTGAACGAAGGAGCTATTTGGGTGAGGGCATCAATGCCCTTGAGTATATCATTGGAAGAATCCGTGAAAATAGCGGATGAAATGCGTCTTATCATTAAATCATTTCCAGAAGTAAAACAAGTGGTGTCTCAAACCGGCAGGCCTGATGATGGAACAGATGCTACTGGTTTTTACAATATTGAATTCTTTGTTGATATTAAACATACAAAGGAGATGGAACATCAAAAAAATAGGGAAGCTTTGATTGACAGTATGACTAAAATGTTATCCAAGTACCCGGGTGTGGTTTTGAACTTTTCTCAACCTATCATGGATAATGTGGAAGAGGCTGTGTCCGGAGTTAAAGGCTCCATTGCCATAAAGCTCCATGGAGAAGACCTTAAATTTTTGGACGATAAAGCAGATAGTGTGTATCAGATCATGAAG
>DATBXH010000480.1:0-4192 GCA_036514375.1 Bacteroidales bacterium
AAGAAATGAAGAAGGAATGAAAGGAATGAAGAAATTAAAAATATAAAGCAGGGTTATACACAAAGGTCGGAGGCTTGAAAGAGGCGACGTAGCGGGACGTTACGCCGAGCCGGACGATCTGATAATGTTTTCATTGCTAAGCGTAGCGTCTCGCTACGCTTGCTATTATCGGCTTCCAGCCGAAAAATAAAGAGCTTATATTTACGCTATGTCAACAGGTTACCAGATAAAAGTGCAAGATGCGCCCTATTACCTGACATTACAGGTGGTAGACTGGGTTGATATATTTACTCGTGATGTTTATAAAAGACTTATCATTGATAACTTACGATATTGCCAACAAAACAAAGGATTTGAAGTTTTCGCTTATGTTATTATGACAAATCATATCCACATTATAGTTAGGAGCCTGACTAATAATTTAAGTGGTACCATACGTGATTTTAAAAGTTATACAAGTAAAGAGTTATTAAAGCAAATAGCTTTGGAAACAGAAAGTCGGCGGGATTGGATGTTGGATATATTTTCGAAGGCAGCTCGTCAACATGAACGAAACAGCCAATTTCAATTATGGAGCCACGAAAATCATGCTGAACAATTATGGTCCAATGAGTTCATCTGCGAAAAGATTGACTATATCCACCAAAATCCGGTACGTGCTGGTATTGTTTCAAAACCTGAAGATTATATATATTCAAGCGCACGCAACTATGCCGGAATGGAAGTTGTGCTTGATGTGGTTGTCTTAACCAGGAAATGGAAGACTTTTAAATAAGGCCAGAGGCCTGGAAAAGGCGACGTAGCGGGACGCTGCGCCGAGCAAAATGAACTCTGCTAAGCGTAGCGTCTCGCTACGCTTATACTTATCGGTTTCCAGCCGAATCAAAACATGGCTTCCACTTTTTATTTCTTCTTCCCAAACCCTTTAAAAAAGGTATAACTGAAAACACCATCCGGTTCCGTTGTTCGGTACAAATCGCTGATGCCTCTTTCAAAGGTAGAGCTATCCGTAATTCCTTGCTGCAGGGCTTTTTCACGAACGCCTTCAATCATTGCCGTAAAGGTGTTTTTAATAAATCCTTCCACGAGCTGAGGCCTGCTGGCATCTACATAGACCATACGCGGAGAAACCGTGATATCAGAAAATCCTGTCGATTTTAACAATGGATATAATTCTCTTCCAATGTTTGAATTCCCTCCGCTTTGCCGCTGAAGTTTAATCTGGCAATCGATGGCAGTATGGGCATAGACGCTGTCAGGATAGAAAAAGGTGGAGCCATGGTCACCTTCGATGACCATCAGTGTACCTCCGGTTTTTAATACCCGTTTTAATTCGGTGAGTGCCTGAACCGGATTTTGGAGATGCTCCAATACAAAGCAAACCACAATCCCATCGAATGTTTTATCGTTAAAAGGGAGGTTGTATATATCGGCCTGCCGGAACTCAACGTTACCTATATGTAAGGATTTGATAAGATCCGCAGCCTCGCGGATGGAATCCTCCGATAAATCGATGGAGATAAAGGTTGAATCCGGGTTCTTGGCAGCAATTATTTTTGTTTGTGCTCCAACCCCACATCCTGCTTCAAGGACAAAACTTTCTGCAGGGAATATTGTGTCATTATGGATAAGTTGATCCAGCGTATCGGCCTGGTCATTTAGCCGAAGTGTTTCTCTTTCCGAATATCCATGAACATACCTGGTGTTTTGCATGATGTTTTTTTACCAAATTTATCAATCTGCGGGTAATATCCATTGCTTTTAACAATAATTAACAGGAATACAATGTATTTCACCGGAGGTGACCGAAATGTCTGTAGCTTTATTTCTACATAGCGGAGAGCTTTTTCTATGTAGAAAAATCATTTTTCTACATAGAGGAATTCTATTTCTATATAGAAAAAACATTTTTCTATGTAGCGCAGACATTTTTCTATATAGAAAAATGATAAAGGAATATAGAAATGCGGCATTTCTATATAGAAAAATTCCATTTCTATATAGCGGAGAGATTTTTCTATATAGAGTAGCTATGGTTCTATGTAGAAAAATGATAAAGTGATATAGAAAAACTCCATTTCTATGTAGAAAAATGGCTCCGGAAGTGTCCGGAATAACCATGTAACATTCATAAATAGATTTGTAAATAAGGGCAGTGACGCCAATATTGAAATTTCTTTTTGCAACAAAAGGAATTACCGGCAGGTGATGTTGAAATCAACTATTTCAATTTTTTAATATCTTCGTCAAACCAACATATTAGGAAGGCAGAAGTATGAAAATATCAATGATGATGATAATAGCCCTTGTAATTAACTTTACCTGAACCGTATGTACCATATAAGAATTTTATCAGATGGGGGAGGCCACTCTATTATAAAAGCGACTTCAAAACCATCCGGGATTTGCAGCTGTTATTCCGGCGTTCGTTTGTTTGTCAAAAACCGGCGTTAAAACAGTAACGCGAAATAACAACAATATGAAAAAATACCTTATTGCCGCATTTTTGATAATCTCCATAGCAGGATTCGCACAAAGTACCGGGAAGGAAACCCATGTGGGCATATCTTTCGGGGTAGGGAAGTCTTTTATTTACGAGGCTCCTGTATTTGATGGTCCTGCCTATACAGGGTTAGGCAGTTTCGATCTTGGTTTGGAAATTCACCGTCAGCTCAGGCGTACGATATTTTTTGAAACCGGTGTTAACTGGCATCACAGCAAGTTAAAGGTTTCGTACGCCAATCTTCCGGGGAATAGTACTGGTCCCGGCAACGGTCAGTGTAACATGTTGAGCATCCCTTCGAATGTAAGGTTCGAAATTGGAGATTATTTTTTCATCAATGGTGGGGGATTGATCAATATTGACATCACGCCAAACAGGATCATCAGTAGCCAAACCGGTTTGGGGATGGATATCGGGCTTGGAGTAAAATTGTCCGTTTTGCACCACTTCCATGTTTACATCAATCCATACCTTAATTATTATGGGCTGGTTTTGTTTAATAACGAAGATATACCTCAGAAATTACTAGACAGCGGTATAACGATAGCTATTATGAGATAGCCATAACCTTCCGGAGCTTGTATTGACATTGTTTCAATTCTTTTTCATGAAAATAAAATAAACATCAACACAAATTTTAAAACTATGAAAAGCACATTTTTATGTCTTGCCTTTTTATTATGGGCAACATTATCAAAGTCTCAGACCCCGAATTGCGAACCTGTAAAATCAATCGAAGTTACAGGCAGTGCCGAACTTGAAATTGAACCTGACGAAATCAGGCTGATTATTGGTATAGAAGAATATTGGAAAGAAGAATTTAACAAGAAAGCTGATTTTAAAGATTATAAGACCAAGGTTCCGATCAACCAGATTGAAGACAGCCTGGTTAAAGATTTGGCCGGAATTGGAATCAAGAAAGAGGACATCATTGTCAGAGAGGTTGGAAATTATTGGCGCTTTAAAGGAAAAGAGTTTCTTTTCAGCAAACAGTTGGAACTTGTGCTGCACGATTTCAAAAAAGTGAATGAGATATTAAAAACCATCAATAGCAAGGGCATCGACTATATGAGAATTGGTGAGCTCAAGAATAAGAACATAACGGAATACCGGAAGCAGGTAAAAATTGAGGCTATAAAAGCTGCAAAAGAGAAAGCCGACTATTTACTGGCAGCGATTGGAGAGCAACTCGGAGGTGTAATCTCTATCGAAGAACTGGATAGAGGTAATAATTTCGTGAATCCTCAATTTGCCATAAGTAATACGGTCATGTCTGCCTCGGATAATTCAGGTGTTGATAATGTCAGAAAAATAAAATTACGGTATGAGGTTAAGGCGAAGTTTGGAATAAAATAGAATAATTGAGACTTATTATGTGGCGTAATCTCCAGATCAAGCCGAGCTTATCGCTCCATACAACAGCCAGAATACTGAGCGTAGCCCCAGACTACGCTCAATTCCTGACCTTTAGACATCCTCAGTCTTTATTATTCTTTAATCATCTCAACACTTCTTCTGATAAAGTTTGTCAGATCTTCGCCTTTCAGCATGTTATTGGAAAGCAAAGCAAGGTCAACCAGCTGTTTGGCAAGTTTATTGTTTTTGCCGTAAGCTTTAAGTTTTTCCTCACGATTGTGACGCAGATCCTCCATTTTCTTTTCGAGCGACTCGCGTTTATCCCTTTGTTCG
>DATBXH010000481.1:0-2447 GCA_036514375.1 Bacteroidales bacterium
AGCCATACAGAAATGGATGAAAAATTATGGTAATTTGGACAAAAAATTACGAGAGATGGGAGGCCGATCACCCAAACAAGAAATAGCCGAGTTAAAGAAGAAGCTCAAACAGACAGAGCTAGAGCGTGACATCCTGGAAACCGCCTTGGAGATCGTCGAAGACGAATACGGCGTAGATGTCAAAAAAAAATTCTTATCCGCTTACCAGCGCGATACCTTGAAAAAGTCAAAAAAAGAATAAACATTGTCGTCATGACCAAGGTATTAAGGATAAGCCGACAAGGATATTACCAGGGTATGTCTCGTGAGCTTGAACAACATCGAAGTTATCCCCGCATTGTGGACTATGTAAAAGAAATCCGTAAGATGCACAAACGCATGGGCGGCAAAAAGCTGTATGGCAAGCTGCAACCAAAGTTCGAAGAGCTTGGGATCAAATGTGGGCGGGATAAGTTTTTCGATGTATTGCGCGCTGAGGGCTTGTTAGTTCGTTATCGACGCAGGTATGTAAAAACGACCCAAAGTAAACACCTGTTCTACAAGTACCCAAACCTATTGCAAGGCCTCAGATTAATCCGTTCGGAACAGGTATTTGTAAGCGATATAACCTACATACGCACCAAATCAGGGTTTATGTATTTATACCTGGTAACCGATGCTTATTCAAAGCAAATCATGGGCTGGACACTATCCGATAACATGAAAACAATAAATGCCATACAAGCCTTAAAAATAGCCATTAAGAACCGGAGATACCCTGGCAGGGAACTGATACATCATTCCGATCGGGGTTTACAGTATTGCAATCCCCTGTATATCGAAGTGCTGAACAAGAACCATATCCAGGTAAGCATGACAACCAAATACGATCCATATGAGAATGCAGTGGCCGAAAGGGTCAATGGCATTTTAAAGACAGAATATGAGATCGGAGAAGGTTTTACAGGCGAAAAAGATGCTATGCGGGAAATAAAGTATGCCATTTGGTTATACAACACCGACAGACCGCATTTAAGCTGCAAGGGAATGGTTCCGGCCGAAGCGCACCAAAAGGAAAACTATGAGCTCAAAAGCTGGGCAAAACTTTTTCCTTCCAGGGGTATACCCCTGGAAGGAAAAAACATATCTTTAAACAAAATTAATTAACCACAAAAAAGTGTCAACTAAAACCAGGACGACACATTGTGTAAAATTATGCGCATAATTCATTAAATGCAATATTTACAATATTTTAATTTTAAAATGTTTAATGTGTTTTGTTTAATAAAAGTGGTGTAAAATCAAAACATTTCCTCAAGTTATTCGTATTTTTTGTCGAAAAATTATATTAAATTGTACTGCTAAAACACTTTTAATATGGAGATTAAAGGAACTGCTATCAAGACAACACGAGATTTTGTAAAGGCTAACTTCCCAGCACGATATGATGCCTGGATTAATGCCTTACCTGAAAAAACCAAGGCCATTTATTCATCTACTATGATTAACATGGCAGGTTGGTATCCTATGAAAGAGGATTACCACGTACCCATCGATAAAATAGTGGAAATGTTTTATGGTGGAAATGCTAAAACAGCTGGGGAAGCTATTGGTAAATTTAGTGCCGATATTGCTTTAACCGGTATTTATAAGCTCTTTCTTATGGTTGCTACCCCAAAGTACCTAATGACAAGGGCTTCAGTAGTATTTTCAACTTTCTATCTGCCTTGTGATATTAAGGTAAGCGAGAGTTCAAGTAAATCAGTGGCCATGCAGGTTACAAAATTCCCCGAAATGACGCAAGCTGTAGAATACAGAATTGCAGGGTGGTGCGTTAGAGCTTTGGAACTCTGTGGTTGTAAAAATATTCAGTACAAAATACCCCATTCGTTATTGAAGGGCGACAATATGACTGAGTTTCTTTACAGTTGGGATTAAGATATTATTTTGTTTTAGAAGAAGCCGGATACTTCCGGTTTTTTTGTTTTAAGCAAGGCACACATCAGTATTCTGTTAATTATTGTAACTTTGTATTCTTAATAAATTTTAAATATGAAAAGTGCAGAAATACACACCGTTAAAGGTGTAATGAAGGTAAATTTTTACGAAAAGGATGCTCCAAATACAGTGGAGAATTTTGTAAAGTTATCAAAAGAAGGATTTTATAATGGTTTGACATTTCATCGAGTAATACCCGATTTTGTTATTCAAGGCGGATGTCCCAAAGGAACAGGAGTAGGCGGTCCAGGATACACCATTAAATGTGAATTAAATGGTGATAATCAGTACCATGACAGAGGTGTACTTTCAATGGCACATGCCGGAAGAGACACCGGTGGTTCACAATTCTTCATTTGCCATAACAGGTCTAATACTAAACACTTAGATCGCCAGCATACATGTTTCGGAAAAGTTTATGAAGGTCTTGACGTGATAGATGACATCCGGCCCGGTGATAAAATTGAAAA
>DATBXH010000482.1:0-2459 GCA_036514375.1 Bacteroidales bacterium
CAGAAATCTACTGATCCTGAAAAACCATTTTTTCTTTATTATGCTACAGGAGCCACTCATGCTCCACATCATGTTGCAAAAGAATGGAGCGATAAGTACAAAGGCAAATTCGATAAAGGATGGGACTGGTATCGTGAAGAAGTTTTCAAACACCAAACAGATCGTGGATTTCTTCAAAAAGGAACAGTGTTGCCACCACGACAGTTAGGAGTTGAAGCCTGGGACAGTCTTTCCGAAAAAGAGAGAAAAGTATATGCCCGGTTTATGGAAAATTATGCCGGATATCTTTCTTATACTGATTATGAAATAGGCCGTATTATTGACTATTTAAAGGAGAACGACTTATACGATAATACTCTAATATTCCTGATTATTGGTGATAATGGAGGAAGCAAAGAAGGTACCTATACAGGAACTGTAGGAGTGGGCCAACAAGAAAAATCATTAGGAAACGATATCGATTTTCTGTTGAGCCAATATGAGAAAATTGGAACGGAAAGCTCAAGTCCGAATTATCCGTTAGGTTGGTCACAAGCTTGCAATACCCCATTCCGCTACTGGAAAAGTGATGCTAATAGCGAAGGAGGAACCCACAATCCTCTTATTGTTCATTGGCCCAAAGGTATTCAGGAAAAAGGAGGAATAAGAATGCAATATGCACATGTTTCTGATGTCTTCCCTACTACAGTAGAACTATTGGGATTAAATGTGCCGGAAATTATTAACGGGTATCCGCAATTACCAATTCAGGGAATCAGCTTCGCCTATGCTATAAATGATGCTAAAGCCCCAACCCGTAAATCAATACAGTATTACGAGCTACACGGAGGTCGCTCTATTTACAATGAAGGCTGGAAGGCAAGTGTTTATCATCCTCGTAATGTATTCAGTGAGTCAGGCGTGACTGATCCAAACTTCAGCCCACGTCCTTTCTGGGAAGATAAATGGGAATTATATAACCTTAATGAAGATTGGACCGAAATAAATGACCTTTCGGCAAAATATCCTGAAAAATTAAAGGAATTACAGGACCTGTTCGACAGTGAAGCCAAAAAGAATAATGTTTATCCATTACACAGCTATCAGGAGGGACTTGCAGTTCCGGTAATAAAACCTAAAACTGTGATACTGGAAGAAACCGATCAGAAAATAGAGGTTAAAATAGGAAAAGGGCCTGTAACAATAACAGCAACTGTGGAGAACAATGGTAAATCCGATGGGGTAATATTTGCCGACGGCGGTTTGTTGGGTGGTACCAGCTTATTCGTTCAAAATGGAAAGCTTCAATATGTTCTTAACGACGGATTGAGTGAGAAATTATTGGTTTCTAAAAAAACCTTAAAGAATGGTGTCAATACTATTAAGGTGGATTTTACTGATAACAAAAGTGTTGTTCTTTTATTAAATAATGAAGTTGTTGCCCAGCAAAACATTACTGCCCGAGGAAAATATTTAAATCCTTTTGGCGGAGAAGGTGTAAGCGTGGGAAAAGATTTAAATTCTCCAGTTACTAAGTTGTACCTATGGCCTTTCCCATTCAAAGGGAAGGTTAAAAAACTGATTATTGATCAGGTTGTAGAAAACTGATCAACGGTAATGAAATAAATCAGGATTAGAAATAAGCATTTTTTGATATGAAAAAAGAACATTTAATAAGGGGTGGACTAAGTGTTATGGCATCCTCACTTCTCCTTGGAGCACATGGTCAAAACACCGTCTCATTACCTCAAAATACAGAATTTAATGGAAAAATTGGCAGAACGCTTGCCGATTCGCAGGAAGCCTGGCCAGAAAAGAAAAAAGCTCCAGCCGGTGCTCCAAACGTTTTAGTTTGGCTGATAGACGATGCCGGATATGGAACATCGAGTGCATTTGGAGGACTGATGTTAACTCCCGTACTGGATAGCCTTGCCAACAACGGACTTCGTTTTACAAATTTCCACTCTACCGGAGTGAGCTCGCCAACCCGTGCAGCTTTGCTTACTGGCCGTAACCACCATTCGGTCCACATGGGAACCCTGAATTATAGTTCTCAAGGATTCCCAGGTTATGATGCAATAATGCCACCTGATAAAGCTACAATTGCCGAAGTTTTACACGAAAACAATTATAGTACTTTTGCTATAGGTAAATGGCATATTACACCGCTTGACGAAATCACTCCTGCAGGACCTTTCGACCGATGGGCTGTAGGCCGTGGATTTGACCATTTCTATGGTTTTCAATTAGGACATACCGACCAGTTTCATCCAAACCTTTACGAGGATCGAAATGTAATTGACATAGAGCCTAATACAAAACATCTATCCACTTTGTTGGCTGATAAGGCAATTGAGTACATAGCTAATCAGAAATCGGTTCAGCCGGACAAACCATTTTTCCTTTACTGGGCCACAGGTGCTATCCATTCACCTCATCAGGTTGAAAAAAAATGGAGCGATTTATATAAGGGTAAGTTC
>DATBXH010000483.1:0-8954 GCA_036514375.1 Bacteroidales bacterium
TTCTCAGCAAAAGGAAAAGCCTCAACCATCCGGCCGTCACTGGATGAAATCATTACCTTCTTTAAATCCGAAATTATCCCGAACTCGAAGCCCGTAAGTTCTTCAATCATTTCGAATCCAATGGCTGGAAAGTAGGTAGTAAGTCTCCAATGAAAAACTGGCATGCCGCCGCCCGCAACTGGATGCTCAACACCCAAAAATTCAAGCCCAATTTCAAAGGCGCCTCCCGCTACCTCAACAACACCAAAAACTATGGCGAACCTCTTTAGCCCCTCTCTAATTGGAGAGGGGTTGGGGAGAGGCCTCGGCGTCAGCCGTCAAACAAAGTATTCCGCTTCGGCGGGGCGCCGTTCAAGTGCAGTCGACGAAGGAGACGGAACGCGTTTGCCCCGTCAAGCATTTTCTTGTTTCATTCTTTTTTGCCAAAAAGAATGAAAGAAAACATTCAGCCAGCCAAAGATTTTTCTTTCGTCTATTTCTTTTCATCGATTGGAACTTAATGTAGTGTTTTCATGAGCGACAGCGAATAAAAGAAATGGACATTAAAAGGCGATGAGTATGAATGCATCTTTTGATTTCACCAAATCCCTTTCCTTTATCGAAACCAAAGGAAAAGAACTCTTCAACTCTGATTTCAGAGTCTTCGCTGAAGATTACGAAATCATCTTCCAGCTCCTGGTCTATTTCCTGCACGATGTCGAAAACGCCAAAAGTATAACATCTCTTTCCGGAAAGGAATCTTCCTTTCCGGACCCGTGGGCTGTGGTAAAACCTCATTGATGAGTTTATTTAAATTCCTTTTTCCACCCGAAGCCAGGTACATTGTCAAATCCTGCCGCGAAATAAACTTTGAGTTCATCAGGGACGGTTATTCCGTCATCGAAAAATACAGCCAGCAGTCCTTCAATAAGGCCCCCCAAAGTATATTGCTTTGACGACTTGGGAACCGAGGACAATCTCAAATATTTCGGCAACAACTATAACGCCATGGCCGAGATTCTCATTTCGCGATACGACCTGTTAATTTCCCGTAAAATGCTCATAATATTACCACTAACCTCACAGGTTCTGAAATGGAAGACTTTTATGGCCTGCGAGTTCGTAGTAGATTGAGAGAAATGTTTAACCTTATTGCATTCAGCTCCGATTCAAAGGATAAACAATCATAAGGTTAAACATTCATGAGCACCATAAAATCAATCATGCGGCGAGTAAATTTTCAATCTTATTGCATTTAACTCCGATGCAAAAGATAAACGATCTTAAGATTGAACATTCATGAACACTTTCTCAAACAATTATGCTGTGAATAAATGTTCAATCTAATTGCCTTTGACAGTAATGCTAAAGATAAACGAATAGGATATGTCAAGTATAATTAACAAGAAGGATTTTATGAAGGAAGAATTATTAGATTATAGTTTTATCTATTTTGAATATCAGCGAATAAAATCATTTAACTTAAACACCAAAATCAAAAATTAAAAACGGCAAGGTCATAACACACCAATTTTTATAGCATCCAATTTTACCTTGTAGAAATCATGTTGATAAAGATGCTTATACTACGCTATTAACAATTTAGGTCGTGGAGGTACTGGTGGTGGTGGATCATTCGGCATTTGAGGTGGATCAGGCACCCTATGTTTCATTTTCGTTTCCATATTATCTTGCATAAGATTGAATATAAATATTTAATTTATTTTGAGCCTGATCTCTTAATCTCTTTCGTATAAATACATCAGGTTTTAGTTTCTTCTTAAGTTCTCCAAAATTTTTTTTATACTTCATTAAAGTTCTTTGAAATTCCTCAACATTAAAGTCTGGATCAATTAGCATATTATCTTTAAAAATTTCAATTTCAATTCTTAGATTAATGCAATAATTCTTTATTTCTGTCCATTCCTTTATTTTATTGGTTGCACTCCAAGTGGCATTTACAATTGATAGAACACTTGCAATTCCCACAATTAAAACCCATACATATACACCAATTGAATTTTTCCATAATGCCCAACTAGATATTGCTGATCCTGATGTTGTTATTGCCACAAGTAATTTAGAAAAATCGCTAGTCAGCTGCCATCTACTGATTACTCCGTCGCAAATTAATTCAAAAAAATAAGTCTCATAATAAGTATAGTAAGTCCTTTCCCATATAACATCTCGTTTATCCGATTCCATATTTGTAACTATCTACAATCAAATTTACAATTCTTTTAATTCTTTCAAAAATTGTAAATATGTTAATACATTTTATTGAATCCTCCTAATGATCTTCGAATCTTGTTGAACACAAATCCCAGCTCGAGCGCATTTGTAATGCGTTTGTCTCTTAATCATCGTTTGTAACGAGTGCAAACTCTTCAATTCAAAAACTTAATTCAACGACATTGATGGTTATACGGAAATAAAAAAATCCGGACAATCGTCCGGATTTTAATGTCTCATCTTCAAATAAAATTTGGAAGACGCGTTACTCAACTTCTACCGTTGCTTGTGCAACGGCAGTCATCACTCCGTCTGCAACAGCACAGTGAGCCTCTCAACTAGTGTCAGATTTCTCTTTTCCATGTTCGTTTTGATTAAAATAAATAGTTTCAAAATGACTTAGCCGTTTCTCCAGGAACTCTATCTTTTGGTTCATCAAATCATTAATTCCTTTAAACTCGGCTTTGATAAGGGCCATAGTGGCTTTCACCTCGGAAAGGTCTTTCTCCGCTCGCTTAAAATCAGAAAGTAGCTGCTTTAAAAAATAGGCTACTACACCTAACAGGACTGAAGTTAAGGAGTAGAAAAAGACTTCCGGTTTAAATACCATCTCCATAAGGTTCCTATTATAAGCCCAGCACTTTTACCAGGGAGAGGGCATTGTAATTTCCGTTTTTAAGCGAATAATTAACACCATTTACTTGCTGGTAAAATTCAACCCCAAATACTAAAAATAGCGGCTTTGTACTATTGGCTGTTAACTGGTTAAGCAGATCAAAGGCTGCTACCTGTACTTGGTCAATAACAATATCCGCACTTTGCGTAGTCACAATCTCAACAACTCCGCCTTCAAAATCAATGGAAGCTCCACCCGAAATCAGTCTCATGTGAGTAGCGCCATCCGGTGCCACGACCGTTTCAGTCGGTATAAATGCAGGAATAGTTACCTTAAGCGCGCCGGTTACCCTGTCTATAGTTGCCGTGTAAGCAAAAAATACAGTTGTGGAGAGCCCTCCATCAATATTGAAATCAAAACCTTCCAACAATTTAAGTTCTCCGTCCAGTACGTTACGTTGTCCCCTTGTACTGGTTTTATCAGCTTTAACTACAGCCAGCATTTCTTTGGTCAGCCGGCTTACCATCCGGTTATCAGCCCCATTTTGCAAAAGCTGTCGAAACGCAGTTCTTAAGAGTTTTCCTGCTGTACCGGCTCTTCCAAATTCAGACATGTTTTCCCTGGTTCGCTGGAAGGACGCATCATTCTGAATCCTGCCCGATGTAACCCCGCCCTTAGCCCGGGCCAGCATTCCATCTCGTGTTTTGTAAAAGGAAATATCTCCGATAGTCCCTTCCAGTTTGATAATTCCACCTTGTTTTGCCATAATATTAAAAATTTAAAGTTCAAACCAAAGCTATGGCAACCACAAAGTCTTTCAAAATCAGCACTTCCGTTATTGACCCTTATCGACCATTATTGACATATTTTGCCATCTATTCCGTAATCCGTTAATGATATAGAAATATTAAATTTGTCTGTCTTTTATCGGTGGATTATCCATACCAAAGCCATAGATAAAGGATAGATAAAGCATGATGAAAGCAAGATGAGTACAAACCGTATCATAATTTATCCGAAGGATGTTCAGCGGATAACCGGTAAAAGCGAAAGATATGGCCGAGCGTTGCTAAAGCAGATAAAAAACAAACTGGACAAAGAGGATTATCAGTTTGTGACGGTCGATGAGTTTTGCCAATTTACAGGAATAAAGCCGGAGCAGGTAGAACCTTTTTTGGTCAGTTAAGCTTGTTAATACAACAAATATAACAGCATCGAAACGCACTTCTCAAAAGTGATCCCGTTCAAAAAATAGTCTTCTTTTCTTCCAAAAGCCTCTTAAAGTTCGCACGTATTAGAATACATTGAGCATCACAACTCAACCAAACCCAAAATAAAAATCCTGTCAAATTTGAATAATTTACCGGCTTTTTAATCGCTGACACTTCCAGGTTTGGCTTTGATTTGTAAATTTTAAAAGAAAGTTTGTCATTTAATTTATTGTTACATATTTAGTCAACAAAAAAGGCTCCAGGCTTTACTTCAGGACTAAATTTAATACGATCGGGTTTTATGGAGGAATGGACGCACCTTATCTTATCTGTTTTATCGCCTGAAATAGTAATAATTTCGTTCCCGGTTTCAGGGTAGATGAAATTGTCCATAACAATGTCTGTTGAATTTTTAATAGTAACAACGGGTGATTCTTTGGAACAAATTCGTACGTTTTTCATCTGGATATGCTCGGCATCTTTGCATATAATACCTGCTTTTGCTTCAATGGTAGCATTCTCGAGCGTAATTTCTTTCAAGGTCATTTCAGGTAATCCTTGAAAGAGAATGGCACGGTCAGCCCCTTTGCAAACAATATTTTTCATGTTAATATTTCGAAATTGAGGGGTTGTTTCGTCTACACCTGGAACCTTGGCAACATCTTCCCGTGTCATATAGTAAAGGTCATATACAATAGCATCGCCACTGATGTTTGCCATAGTGATATCGGATATATAAATATTTTCGACAACGCCGCCACGTCCGCGGGTGCTTTTAAAGCGAAGTCCGCTACCCGTTCCAACAAAGCTGCAATGTTTAACTAATATATTGCGCACTCCACCCGACATTTCGCTGCCAACTACAAATCCACCATGTCCGCTGTATACTTTGCAGTTATGTACTATTACATTTTCCGTTGGTATTCCCCGTTTACGTCCTTCTTCATCTTTTCCGGACTTCATGCAAATTCCATCGTCGCCAGCGTTAAAGGTTGAATTGCAAATAAGTACATTCCTGCAGGATTCAAGATCCAGGGCATCGCCATTCATTGCCCATTCTTCATTGATTACGGATACATTATCGATAGTAATGTCTTCGCTCATTAAAGGATGAAGACACCATGCCGGGGAATTTTGAAAAGTAACTCCTTGAAGTAATATTCTTTTGCAATTAACAAGATTTACCATCACGGGCCGAAGAAATACACGGATTGCCTCACTTTCTTTTTGACTAAGCCGTGCAGTAGGAACACTAAGCTTGCTGCCAGCCAATGCATCCTCAGTTGGATACCAAACCGTACCTGCGTCATTTGTAACCCCTCCAGAAAACAAGAATTTTTTCCACATATAATCTGTAACATTTGCTTTTTTTACGGGACGCCATGCTTCTCCATTGCCGTTAAAAAGACCATAACCAGTTATGGCAATATGGTCAGCGTCCTTAGCGTAAATCGGCGACATGGTTCTCCAACTTTTTTGTCCTTCAAAACTGGTATTTATCATGGGATACTCATTGTAGTCTTTTGTAAAAAGAACAACAGCCCCTTTTTCAGTATATAATCTCACATTACTTTTTAATTCTATGGGACCGGTTAACCACAGCCCTTCGGGAATTATTACAGTGCCCCCTCCATTAGAAACAACCGATGCTATAGCCTTAGCTATTGCTTTCGTATTCGATGTCAGGCCATCGTCTTTCGCCCCAAAGTCCCTTATGTTCACCGTATAATCTTTAAAAGACGGTTGCTCTACTTTGTCCATTTTAAATGGCAGATCTTTATAAATTGATAAATCGATTTGTTTTTCTTGTTGACAATGAACCTTATCAGAAATAATAAAGCAACTAAAGATTAAAACCAATTCTTTAACAATAAACACCTTACTCATGAATTATTCTTTTTTATATTAATGAAACTTAGCCAACTATAAATCAAAGGACCGATTATGATATCAAAAAATAATCCCCGGGAATCTCTTCAAGAGGATTAGAATAACTACTATTCACTACCAACTAGTGAAAAAATTCGCTCAGATACAACCAAAATTTTTATAAAAATTCTATAACTAAAAGGATTATTGCAGAGACTAATATTATAAAATTCAACAAGATATAATACTCTACTCGTTTTATCTGTTTCTTAAGTTCGTTTGTATAGCGAAATTCTTTTGCATGCGGATTAGGAATCTCTAAATGAGTCATTTTACTGTATTTTTAACAATAGTATTTGCTTATTCAAACCCGATCCAATCGACATCAACAAAATCCGGATTATCAATTTTATTGATACAGAAAAGCCAATCTTAGCCCCTACCCATGTAAAACAACCGATTTGGCAGTCGATTCGTGTGTATTATCTGATATAAAATGTGCGTTTTCTGATATCCAAAACTTCTTTTCCGGATAAGCTTTTCCCGAATGAATTCAATAAGCATTGATAATCAAAAATTATATAGAATTTACGTCATCACTTAAACCAAAAATGAAATAAATCTTTAAGACCTTGTAAGATCCATTCACTTATATTGAACATACATTAAAGACTTAAGATATGACCGGAAAGATAAGATATCTGACAGAGGAGGTAAGATATCTTACACAACACAAAAGATATCTGACAGGCGACATCAGATGTCTTATACGGGATAAAAGATATCTTATAGGATGCATCAGGAATCTGATGGAGCATGAAAGACATCTTATAGGAGCCGATGATTCAGAAAAAGTCCCCTCTCAAATAAGTTTGAAGTTGTTCTGATTTTTAAAATTGTTTGCCTTTTTGAATTTTCAACTTTACGACTTCCAAATCCTGATTTCTGGAACTACTACCCACCATTAATTGATAGTCACCTGCATGAACATGTACTGTATTTGTTGTGGTATCCCACCATTCCAGATTTTCGGCAGCTAGTTCGAATACAACGTTGGCTGTTTCGCCGGCAGGAATAAAAATTCGTTTGAAAGCCCGTAAGGTTTTGTTAGGCCCATCGTTATCGTTATCCTTTTTTAAGTAAACCTGCACAACTTCATCGCCGTCGAATTTGCCAATGTTTTTGACAGGTACTGTAAGTGTAACTGTTTCGCCGGCAGACAATACTTCTTTTCTTAAGGCAGCCTTTCCGTATTTGAAGGTTGTATAACTCAAGCCAAAACCAAAAGGAAAGAGGGGTTCTTCTGTTATATAGCGATACGTATGTCCCTTCATGTTATAATTCTCGAAATCGGGCAACTGCTGTGTGTTTTTATAGAATGTAACAGGAAGACGTCCGGCAGGATTATAGGTACCTGACAAAACATCAGTTACAGCCAGTCCCCCGGCTTCTCCCGGATACCACGCCTGCACAATCGCATCACAAGTTTTGCTTTCAGGTACCAAACCTATAGCAGATCCTGAAAAATTAACAAAGATTACTTTTTTGCCTTCACTTTTTAGAGCTTCGATCAAATCCCGCTGAATCTCCGGTAGTTCTATATCGGTTCTGTCCCCCCCTTTAAATCCTGGGGCAAAAACATTTCCATCCTCACGTTCCAAGCTTGAGGAAATACCTCCGGCAAATATGACAACCTCGGCATCTTTTACTTTTTCAATGGTTTTTCTCATGTCTGTTTTTGTTGTTCGTTGTAAATCAAATTGGAACCCATCAGTCTCGTTGCCACGAACAAGCTCAATCGCAATATCATAAGATCTTCCGGCATTTACTTCATAATTGAGCACTTTTAACGAGTTAGTTTCCGAAGTCAGCACCATTTCTTTTTGATCGATAAAAATCTTAATCTGACTGCCTGTGGTAAAAACAAACTGTACGTTTCCTGAAGCAGCAGGCAAAAAAACGGAATGATATTTTGCCGAAAATTGGGTCAGATTAACACCTTCCTCAAAAACCGTATTTTTATTCTTCCTGATTGGAGAGCCAACTATTTTCTCTAATACAGGGGCTCCCTGCATATTCTTATTGTTCCAATATTTGGCAGAGAAACCCTCTTCTCCGTTATCATGACATTGGTTAAATAAACTTTGTTTTTTATCCGTAAGTCCGCAGGCTTCATCGTAAATAATTTCGGTAACGGGCATTCTCAATCGTAAAGCAGCCAGAAGTGTATAGGTATGTTTGGGAAAACCATTATAATTACCCCATTGCATGACAGAATCATTGGCATTAGGTCCCAATACGGCTATTTTGTGATATTTCTGTAATGGAAGTATTCCATTGTTTTGCAATAATACGATAGACTTTCGTGCCATTTCTAATGCCAGCATTTGATGTTCGGCGCCATCAACAATGGTATCGGATAAATGATCCCAGGGAGACGATTCATCCATTTCGCCCAACTCGAAACGGGCTTTCAGTAAACGCTTTACCGATTTTGTTATGATTTCTTCGCTTATTAAACCCTCTTTAACCGCTTTGACAACGGAATTATAAGAGTTGCCACATTCCAGATCTGTCCCGTTTAAAATGGCAGAGGATGAAGCATGAGCTGCATCAGGTTGTGTTTCGTGGGTACCTGGCCGGTAAAAATCATTGATAGCCCCACAGTCAGAAACGATGATACCTTTATAGCCCCAATCGTTTCTTAATATCTGAGTCAATAACCGATTACTTCCGCAACAAGGTTCACCTTCAAAGCTGTTATAAGCACACATCACTTCTTTTACATTGCCTTTCTGAACAGCGGCCTTAAATGCGGGCAGGTAGGTTTCCCACAAATCGCGTGTCGATATATTTTCTGCATTAAAACTGTGACGTTTCCATTCTGGTCCGGAGTGAACCGCATAATGTTTTGCACAGGCATGCAACTTATCATAGTAGCTCTTACCATCACCTTGCAGTCCTTTTATAACAGCAACTCCCATGATACTGGTCAGATAAGGATCTTCTCCATAAGTTTCCTGTCCCCGACCCCAACGCGGATCGCG
>DATBXH010000484.1:0-11287 GCA_036514375.1 Bacteroidales bacterium
TCGCTGAAGTTATTGATCAACCTGATAAGATAACAGATATCACAGTTGCGATTGATAAGCTAGACAAAATAGGCATTGAAAAAGTAAATGACGAGCTTATTGAACGGGGTATTAGTAAAAGTTCTATTATAAAATTACAACCTTTGTTCGAGCTTTCAGGTAACAACGTAGAGAAACTTGACAAGTTAAGACAATGGTTGGCCTTGTCCCCAATAGGTTTAAAAGGGATAGATGAATTACAAACTGTGTTTGATTACATGAAATCGCTGGAAATTTTCACCAGGGTAGAACTTGATTTAACTCTGGCTCGCGGCTTGAACTATTATACCGGAGCTATTTTTGAAGTAAAAGCACTGGATGTGGAGATTGGCAGTATTTGCGGAGGCGGCCGTTATGATAATCTGACCGGGATATTTGGATTGCCTGATGTTTCCGGAGTCGGCATTTCATTTGGTGCTGATCGGATTTATGATGTATTAAACCAGTTAGATGTCTTCCCCGCCGATGCAGCACAATCGACACAGGTATTATTTATCAATTTTGGTGAAAAGGAAGAATTGCATTGTTTACCAATTGTGCAGAAGCTTCGTAAGGCAGGGATTAAAGCTGAACTCTTTCCGGGAAATGCAAAGATGAAGAAACAGATGGCTTATGCTGATGCCAGGAAAATACCTTTTGTGGCTCTTGTTGGGGAAGAGGAAATGCAGCAGCAATCGATTTCGTTAAAAGATATGCAAGCTGGAAATCAGATTCAACTTACCTTGGAGGAGTTAATTGCTAAACTCAGGTAATTACAAAAGCCAAAAAGCATAAAGCTCTTTGGCTTTTGAATAGTTGACTAATAATATTGATTAATACTCTTAGTAATCAGATCCTTTGGAACCTCCATCTCTGCGGTTACCACCGCCTCTGTAATTTCCACCACCCCGGTTACCGCCATAATTACCTCTATTGCCACCAAATCCGCCGCCTCTGCGATCCGATTCTTTCTTCTCTTGTGCTTCGTTTACCACAATAGTGCGACCGTCAATTTCAGCGCCATTCAGTTCCTCAATAGCTTTTTTAGCTTCTTCTTCATTGGGCATATCAATAAACCCAAATCCTTTGCTTCTGCCTGAAAACTTGTCAGTAATGATTTTCACTGAGGCTACTTCGCCATACTCCTCAAAAAATTCTTTTAATTCGGTTTCTTCTAAACGAAAAGGGAGACTTCCTGCAAAAATGTTCATGATCAAAATTATAGATTAGTTTTTATGCAAGTTAGCATTATTTTTTGGAATAAAAATTTTCCTTATTCAGATAATCGAAATCATTTTATTATTTAGAACAATCATTTACTATAAAACTTTCATAGTTTGGTTTTTGTGTAACGGAGTCTAAATTACATTTCAAATAAATAGATTCTACGAATAGCACTAGTTTTAACGTGCCGGACGAAGTTTGTTTAAAAGCCAAACCCTGAACTGTGTTTCCGTAATAATTAATTTCATCACTTTACGAGCCGGCAAAACTTGTCTGAATTTTTGAAAATATTCTTCATTTAATGCGGTAATAGCTTTCCTGGTTTCAAAAATTTTTTTGATATCATTATCGATTTCCTTGTCCGTCATAGAGGCTCTGTTTTCCTTAAAAAGATTAATCAGACGGTTTTCTTCAGCGCTGAGTTTTGCTCTTTTAGCATCATATTCATTATAAATAGGCCAGAATTTTTCAGCTTCGCCAGGTGTAAGGTTGAGCCGTTCTGTAAAAAAAGCCACCCGCTGAGCCTGAATCCTGCTCACATTGATATTTTCGTCATTCTCCTGGGCTTTGCTTGTTCCGCAAAAGATAACTCCTGCAATTGTAAGGACAAAGGTGAGTATGATTTCTTTTAGTCTCATGTTTTAGAGTAATTTATTGGGAATCAACAATTGTGTTGATGTCTATATTTTCGTTTGATAAATATTCAATGATTTCATCTTTGTATTTTTCGTTGGCCTTCGAAACTGAGTCTGGATCTAATTGCTTTTCTTTCCGGTTATTATTCATCATTTCTGCAAGTTGTTCGTCACTTAAGTCCTGAATAGCAGAGTACTTATAAGCCTCAATCATTTCTTTTGATGAGAGCGGTTTATTGCGGTAGTTTACAAAAATAACACCGATAAGAAGAATCAATGCAATACTGGCAAATGCAAGAATTACTGTCGCCCTGGAATGGAGCCATGCAAAAGAAAAAGCAGTAGTTTTAACTTTTTCTGTCTGGCTTAATTTATCGGACAGACGAACAGAGAAATTCTCAAAATAATGTTCCGGTACCCCAAAAGGATTGGCTTTGTTAATTTCCTCAAGTTTTATGTTGTTTTTCCGGGCCATATATTTTGTCATTTACTGCTTTGACTGATAAAAGTATGAAAGGTTTAATTCTCTTCGATATATTTTTCAATTTTTTTTACTGCATGATGGTATGATGCTTTTAAGGCCCCGACTGATGTTTCAAGGATCTCTGCCATTTCTTCGTACTGCATCTCCTCGAAATATTTTAGATTAAAAACAACCCGTTGTTTTTCCGGGAGTCTAAGAATAGCTTTTTGCAGTTTTTTCTGAAGCTCATCTCCCGAGAAGTATTCATCTGTTTCCAGTGTATTGGACAATTGTCGTTCCACATCTACCAAAGGCAAAAAGTATTTTCGTTTCTTCTGGCTCAGAAATGTCAGTGCTTCATTTGTAGCAATGCGATAAAGCCACGTATATAATTGAGCATCTTCTCTGAAACTATCCAATCCGTTCCAAACTTTTACGAATGTGTTTTGCAGAACATCGTCAGCATCGTCATGACTGATTACCAGTTTCCGAATGTGCCAGTACAACCGCTCTGTATATTTTCGAACGATAAGGTTAAATGCATAATGCCGGCGCTCGCTATCTCGAAATATCGACAATAGCTCCTTGTCGGTGTAATCAGTCATGCCTGTTGCCAAATCTGTTTTGGTATGAATTCGATTCTTAGACTAAAAGTAAAACCTTTGGTTTAATCACCCAACAAAAAAAACAGCAATCTGGGTAAAGTGCTTTACATAATTACTTTATGTATTCAACCTCCAGTATTTTAAATGAATTTGGTTTAATAGATGGTCTTCCATTTTCTCCTGCAGGAGCTTCGAATTCTGCAGTTGGTAAGTATAAGCTATGGGTAGTTTTGTCAACAGTAATGGTTCTTGCTCCGCGCTCAGTAGGAATAGTCTCAAGGACTTTGAAATGATCTTTGTTTTCCTCCTGAACTACAGTGATAGTTCCTTCACCATTGGAACTATAAGCGCGTTTGAGACCCGGGTCAAACGCTACACCATCGCAACGGTCACCAATTGGAAGAGTCGTAACGACTTTTCCTTCTTCAGCATCAGAAACAACCATGAGTTTGTTTCCACAAACACTAAATAGGCGGTGTGTTTCGTTATCAAGGGCTAAGCCGCTTGGTTCCTCCCCGGGTGCAATAGACCATTTCTTTTCAATAGTTAGGGTCTTGGAATTAATTTCATTAATCATGCTTTTGTCTTCGATGTTCACGAAGATTTTTCCCTTTCCGTCGGTTTGAGAGAATTCCGGTTTACCGTCAAGCGGAATGGTTGAGACTACAGTATTGTTGACAGCATCAATTACGGTAACATTGTGACTTCGTCCGTTAAAGGTAAACAGTCTTTTGGAAAAAGGATCATATAAGATAGCGTCCGGATTTTCTCCGGTTACTTTAATATTGCCGGTTACGGCAAGAGTTTTCAAATCAAAAACTGTTACTGTATTATCGCGACCATTACTGGTAAAACCTTTGTTTAAATCACTTGAGATTGCGACTCCATGTATCCCTTTGGTATCTGGTATTACATTAATAACTTTACCTGTTTTTATATCCACAGCCTGAGTCATGGTTGCATGCGAAACATATAACCGATCCATGTTTTCGTCTGCTGAAATATAATCCCATCCGCCATCACCAGGTATATGGATTTGGCGCGAGATTTTGTATTCAGTCTGGGCTTTTGAAATATAACCATTGAAAGAAATGGTTATAACCGAAAAAAAATAAATTAGTTTTTTCATAAAATAAGGTTTTAATAAATTGATAGATAGCTTAAAACATATATATCATTCTATAAGTTTACAATTGTTGCTCCTCTTTTTTAGGATGAGTATAAAATATTTTCAGAAAGGTTGGAAATACAATCAGGAGAAGAGGTAATGCTACAACAAAACCTCCAATTACAGCGACGGCCAAAGGTTGGTGCATTTGTGCACCGGTTCCAATTCCCAGTGCAAGTGGTGACAGAGCAATGATTGCCCCCAAAGCAGTCATTAATTTTGGACGAAGCCTTGTAGATATGGCATAAATCAGCGAATCTTCCTTGGAATCCGTCTCTCTCAACCGTGTTGAAAATTGCTGAAAAGTAAATATTGCGTTTTCTCCAATAATACCTACAATCATAATTAAGCCTGTGTAGCTTCCGACATTTAAAGGTGTTTGTGTCAGGAATAGAGCAATGAGGCTTCCTGCAACTCCCAGAACTGCAATCAGTAAGATGATGAAAGCAGCATGGAAACTCCTGAACAGGAACAGCATCAATGCAAAAACCAGGACACTGGCTAGAACGAGAATCAATAGTAGTTCGCTAAATGATTGTTTCTGTTCTGCATATTCTCCGCCATAATCAATATGATATCCCTGAGGCAGCGAAATCGTTTTATCAATCTGTCTTTGAATGTCTCTCATAGCACTACCAAGATCCCGTTCATTCAGTCGTGCAGTCACAATGCATACCGACTGAAGATTCTCTCTATCAATTTCTGTGGAGCCTTCTTTAACCTCCACTTTTGCCAGTTCTGTAATAGGTTTCAACTTTCCATTAGGCAGAAAGATGAATTGATTCCTGGTTTCGTTTACACTAGCGTATCGGTTTCCCGGATAAACCATGCGGATATCTGTAAGCTGTTCTTTTTCAAGTATATTTCCAACTACATTTCCCTCCAATCGTGTCTGTAGTTGGTATTGTAGTGCGGCTGGAGTAAGGTTAAATTGTGCCAGTTTCTGCTCATCAGGTTTTATTTCGACAGAAGGTCCGGCAATGACAATACCGTCTTTGACATCCTCAATCCCTTTGATTTTTCCAATCTCTGACGCAACCTGTCGGGCGATATCATGAATCTTTTCCTCGTCTGTTCCAAATACTTTTATTTCAATTGGCTGTGCTGAGGCCATTAGGTCGCCAATCATATCGCCAATCACTTGACCAAAATCGACCTGCAATGCAGGCTGAGTTGCTTCAATCTTTTTTCGTATATCGTCAATCACCTCTTCGGTAGTCCGTTTTCTGTCATCTTTGAGCTGTATCAGGTAGTCTCCTGTGTTAGGTTCGGTTATGAAAAAGCCCATTTGAGCACCTGTGCGGCGTGAATAATTTTCTACATCAGGCACATTTACTATTATTTTTTCAACTTCTCTCAACATACGATCAGTTTCTTCAAGGGATGTGCCTGGCGGTGAAATATAATCCATAACAATAGCTCCTTCATCCATCTCAGGCAGAAAGCCAGTTTCCAGATGAGGAACGATATAAATAATTGCAAAGATCAACGCTGCTACAAAAGTAAAACTGATGATTGGCCTATGTAAGAAGAATGATATCCAATGTCTTGATTTTGTTGGTTTGGGAGGTTTAATTTGGTGCCTTCCAAACCGGACACCAATGGAGGAGAGCAACAGATAGATAACAGGTAATCCGATCCATGTTACAAAAAAGGAACACACCAGTGTGACAATCATGGTATTTGTAAGAACCCTGAAATATGCACCTGCCACATTTCCCATCAACATGAATGGAATGAAGATTACAATGGTACTAATGGATGAGCCAATCATGGACGGCAGAAGATACGTTACCGCCCTGTGTACAAGCTTATGTGAGGTAATATCAGGAAATTCTTCGTGTGTTCGGTGGATCTGCTCTACCACAACCACCGCATCATCAATGATCAGTCCAATAGCCGCAGCTATGGCACCTAATGTCATTATATTCAGATCGTACCCGATACTATAAAGGACAATAACTGTCAGTAATAGAGTAATGGGAATGGTAATTAATATGGTAGCGCTGGCTTTCAACGAACGAAGAAATAGGACGGCGACAATCATGGCAAGTAAAAGTCCAATCCAGATACTATCGTTTACGCTTTTAATGGTACGGTTTACAAAGTCTGCCTGGTTGTAATACGGTATTAGGTGAACCCCGTTGGGAAGCAATCTCACTAGTTCTTGTTGTTTGACTGCAATTCTTGATGCTAGCTCGATAAGATTAGTGCTTGGTTGTTTGAGGACAGCGACCAGCAAAGCCTGCTTGCCATTGGCATTAATTCTTGTATATTCAACTTTTTCGCTTACTTCAACGCGTGCAATATCTTTTAGCCTGACAATCCGTTTTCCATCGTTTTTTAGCACAACGTTTTCAATATCTGTTTTATTGTAAATACCTGCATCGGTAATGGTAAGGTAAAGTCTCCGGTAATCGTTAAGATAACCATTAGAGCTAATGAAATTTGTCTGGCTCAGCGTAGTGGCAATCATGTCGGGTGTAACAGAGGACGCTGACATTTTCTCAGGATTCAGTACGATCCAGTATTCTTTTGTTTTACCTCCAATAATACGTACCGATGATACCCCTTCCACCTGTGAAAGAAATGGTTTTACAATATAATTTGCGATTAGATTAAGCTCAATGGGTGTTTTAGATGGACTCTCGAGTGTAAATCCCATGACAGGCAAAATCGATGGGTTCATTTGTTCTATCTCTATCTTTACTGAAGCTGGTAGATCATTCTTGACCTGATTAATCCTGGATTCCAACATTTGCTGGTTTATATTAATGTCAGCATTCCAGTTAAGAAAAGCTGATATTTCACACGTTCCGCGACTTGTGGTACTTCGGATTATTTTTAAATCAGGAATTTGTTTGATAGCGTTTTCCAGAGGTCGGGTCACTGAGACCATCATTTTATCAACCGGTTGCTCTCCATTGTCAGCAATTACTTTTATTTTGGGAAAGGTAATATCAGGAAACATGGAACTTTGAATCCTGAAATAAAAGAAAAGCCCGCAAACAATGATTAAGGCCAGAATTACAGAAACAGGATTTCTATGTGAATGAAAGAAATTTCGCATTTTACTTTTCTTTTAAAATAGATACTTTGGCTGTATCAGGGAGTCCGTAATTGCCAGTTTGAAGGATACTATCCGAAACCTTAAATAATGGTTCCAGAATTTCGACATTATTTCCATCTTCCAATCCTTTTTTCACCGGGACTTTGATTGCTATCGAATCATTAATCATCTTCATGACCCAAAAATCTGTTTGTGTTTCGTTTGTCAGAAGAGCAGCTTTGGGTAATACAACTGCGTCTGATTTTAATGATTTTAAGATTTTTATTTTTACAATCAGATTCTCAGGTAGATTTTCCGTTGAGGTCGGCTTTACGATATAATTCTCAGTTTGCGAGGCTATATCCATAATAGGAAGGCTGGTGCTAATAATGCCTTTTATGTTTTGATTATCGGCAAGCTCAATATTACAGGTTTGACCAATTTTAATGAGTTGGTGAAGTTCAAATGGAACTTCAAGTATAAAAACCAAACTGTTTTGCTCAGCAATGACGGCTAGTTCATCTGCCTCCTGCACATAATCGCCTTTATGGTGTGAGATGGAACTGATAACACCATCCTTGGAGGCCTTGATTTTAATAAGTCCTTTGAAATTAAGACTTGTGTCACTTGGACTTGCCTTCTCAAGTGCGACGGCTTCTTTTGTTTTCAGTGTGAAAAGCAACTCACCTTTCTTTACGTAGTCTCCCAGGTTAATTTCGATAGATTCTACCATCCCTGTGGCAGTCGACTTAATTGAACTCTTTTTCAGGAAGCTGGATACTCCATTTAAGTCAATGGTTTCCTCCATAGCTTCCATCTGTATGTGCGTGAGAGTTACTGGTGTTTTGACATCTGTCTTTTCATCTGAAACAGAGGGTTCACTGGAACTGCAACCTGATGTAATTACAAATAAAGCAGCGAAAAAAAAAGGATATGAAAAAAATGTCTTTGTTATCATTATAAGTGATTTAATAGTCTCTAGCCCCAAAGGCTATTTATTGTTGCATCCAATAATTTAATTCGTTAATTGTTTGCAATATTTTTATTTGTGTTTGATTTAGCGTTCTGTTTATAGCATCATAATTTTTGGTAGCATTAATAAATTCTGTAATTGAGATATTGCCTGTATTGAGAAGAGACTTCACCATTGTCATCAAATCTTCGGCAGTCTTTTGCTGCTTTTTTAATTGATCCAGCGTCTCTTCCGCAGTTGCCAGGTCGCTTTTTAATTGCATGATTTGTTGACTATACTGTTTTTTAAAGAAATGTTCGTAATTGGAGCGTGTGTCTTCCGTAAAATCGAGCTTTCGGTATTGGAGCTTCCGTTGTTTACCATCATAGATTGGGATACTAAAGTTTATACCTGCACTATATCCGAAATGCTGATATAGTGTAGACGGGCTAGTTGACAGTAATCCTGCATCAGCAAACCAATTGAGTTTAGGACGATATAGGACATCAACTGCTGACCTCGAGTTTGATATCTTAAGGCTATCAATTTTAAATTGAGCAAGCAGAGGTGATTGTGCCACATCATCCAGGTTTTTTCTGTGAATGATAGGTGTTGCAAGGTCAGTATGACTTGTATCATTTAATCCGCAAAGCTGATAAAGTAGAAGTAAGTCTTTGTAATACTGACTTGAGGCCTGTTTTAGAGTTATTTCCTGAGTTTGGGTTTCAATTAGTAATGAGAGATAGTCAGTTTGTTTGTAGATTCCGCTTTCTACAAGTTTTTTTAGGATAGCCTGTTGGTCCTCCATTAATTTCAGGAAATTTTTATTGAAGGTTAAATCACTGAAGTCGGCAAATGCGTTAAGATATTGGGCTGTAATTATTCGAGTCAAATCATTGTAAGAGATCTTGAATGTATTGGAGACGGAACGTTTCTGAATCTCCACACTTTCGTATTTATTTCGTAATTCTTTCTGATTGAGAAAATTTTGTGAAATACCTACTACACCAGTATAATTTCCTCCATTTGTGCTCGCTTCATCATATCCAAAATTATGGTAGACTGGCGCGTACAAAACTTGAGCATTCGCATCCACTTTTGGTTCCTGACCTGCTTTTATCAATAAACTATCTATAGTTGACGAACTTAATTGATTCTGATAATCCCTTAGTAAGGGACTATTTTCTAAGCCTTGTTTAAGAAAGTAATCAAGTGTTTGAGTTGGGAGTTGAGCCTGTATTTGTGCACTCTGAAAAAGAATTAACAGAGAGATAAATCGTAAGTATTTAAACATGTTTTGTGATGTTCTATATTTTAGGAATTGGCAAATCAAATAAAGAGTAAAATTCTGTAGGAATTTTGGAATTAAACTTTTGGGTACAAAAATGAGTTTAAAATTGATTAAAATGTTTTCGTAATTAATGAAATCTGAATAAAATTAAGACCTTAGTAAAGTTCAACAACTTTTGATGCCCCGGATGTAACGTCGAACATTCGAGTTAGGGTATAAACAGTCTGCTTTGCATATAATGCCCTGAATACTAATGTGTAACTTCCGGGCTGTAAATATAGGGTTTCGTTTCGTAAGGCCGTATTCAGGTTATAAATCCATTGCAGATCTTTGTTCTTCTCTCGAAGAAAAAGGTTCCCATAACCCGGTGTTGTCATCAGGAAAGTAACCAATCCTGGTTGTGGTACTTGTATAGTAGTGGTGGAACTCTGTTTGATTTCAACATTATATAATAATATCTTAGGGAGAACAGGAATTTCGATATCATAATTTCCAATTATATATCTTTCAGACCGATTCAGATCCTGGTAATTAAGTGTACTCATCGATCCTGCTTTTCGTATAATAGCGGTCACATTTCTGCCCTGGGCAATGTCAGCTTTAATAATCAAGTCTCCTTGAGGTGCATCTATAGCGATAATGTTGTGTTTCCCAGGAGTAAGCTTGAAACTATCCTTTTGAACCGGAGGAATGGTAAAAACTGTCATGCGGTAAGTTACCAAAGGATCCAAAACAATAGTGTCAGGGTTACCACGATGGTTCATGGTATGCATATAATTAGCCTTAAGCTTGTTTGAATAAAAATCGTAAAAGGTCATATCCACATTGGTTTCTGTGGGTTTCCCGTAAATATCAAGTAAATTTACCTGGGCAGTGGTTGAGTTTAGAGCCTGTGTGATAACAACATTCAAAATTTCTTTAAATTGTTCTTCCTTTTTAGCATTGTAATACTTTCCAATACAATTGAAAGATTCTTTGAAATTCTCATCGATCCCAATACCTATGATAAAGGGTCTAAGAGCTATTCCTTTTGCTTGTAAGTCTCTCGATACAGCACACGGATCTCCATCACACGCCTCAATACCATCTGTAATCAATATAATGATATTTCGGCAATCGGTTTTGTTTCCAAAATCATTGACAGCTAATGCTAAAGAACCTGCCATTGGTGTAGTTCCTTGTGGTTCAATGAATCTTAGTTTCTGACGTATCTTTGATGCATTGTTTTGACCAAACGGAACCTCAAGTTTTGAATCACTGCAATCCTGAGGTGGGACCGGCTTTTGGTGACCATACACCCGAAGTGCCATTTCTATATTGTCAAGTTTCTCAAGGCTATCCAATAACGAAATAAGGATCTTTCGGGCAACCCCAATTTTAGATTCCTTTTCCCAGGTCCCATTCATACTGTTGGAGGCATCAAAAATGAACAATATTCTGCTTATGATAGGCTTTACTTTGGGTGGCGGAGGCAGTTGCTGCGCCATAAGTGTTTGATTACATATATAGCTTAGGCAAAATATCAGGATGATAAATAATTTTTTGATATTCATTATATTGGTTGATCATTAAACAATAGAGACACAGAATCTATTGTATTATAATTATTTGTAAAACGAATCTAATTCAAAGTTAAGAAAATGCACGAGATTTTCAATTTAAGGCACAAGGCAAGAATAGAATCTTTAAGTAAAAGAAATAAAAAAGATCGTTTATCAAGGCTTTGGGAAGCAGTAGTTTAAATTGACATTATGAAAAAGATTAAAAAAAAGTTGGTAAAACTTTTGGAAGTGGAGAAATAAAAATCATATCTTTGCAGCCGCAAAAACGAAAAGCGAGGTTCTTTGGGATTATGAGGGTGGCGAGTAGTGTAGGTTAGACG
>DATBXH010000485.1:0-2133 GCA_036514375.1 Bacteroidales bacterium
AATCCTGCCAATATTGAAGTTCATAGCAAGGTTACTGCCCAGGAAATTATTAAGGATTTTTCCAATGGTTTGGATTATTTTATTACCGGGGTGGGGACTGGTGGTCATTTAACCGGAATAGCCGAAGAGCTTAAAAAGAAATTTCCAAAGATTAAGGTCTTTGCCGTAGAACCGGAATTATCTCCTATTATTAGCGGTGGTCAGCCTGGTCCGCATCCTATTCAGGGAATTGGAGCTAATTTTATTCCAAAGAACCTTCATACGGAAGTATTGGATGGTGTGATTACGGTTGGTAAAGATGAGGCTTACGAATTTGCCAGGAAGATGGCAAGCCAGGAAGGTGTATTCGTTGGAATTTCATCCGGTGCCTCATTGGCTGCTTTGGCTAAGAAGTTACCTGAATTTCCTAAAGGCTCAAGGATACTTACATTCAATTATGACACCGGCGAACGGTACTTATCGATAGAAGGGTTGTATTAAGAATAATATTGTACCGAGTGTGCTTTTATACTACAATACGGAGCGCTGAGCGTAGTCTCCAGACTACGCTCAATTATAGACTTTTAGACAGCTTCCTGCAATAGGACTTACACTCTTGTCACTCCACCGGAAACAATAAATTTCATCATTTCACCGGCAGGGATATCAACAGGTTTCACATATTCGGCAGGTACAATAAATAGTTCACCCATAAATCCATACGAAAGCGGGATATAAACCGCAACTTTTCCTTTCATATTTAATTCGGAAAGGTCGTGCTGTGTAATAAATCCAAACCGTTCAATCTCCGGGTCCTTGCTTACCAGAACGCTTACCGGCTGGTTAAATTTCTTTTCTTTGCCTACAAATGCTTCCATGAAATCGCGGATGGAAGTATAAACCATATGCAGAAGCGGAGCTTTCTGGATGAGTCGTTCGATGGCAGCTTTGAATGGCTGAGCCACCACTGATTGTCCTATAATCCCTACCAGGGTGATGAGGATAATCATTAGTAATAATCCCAGCCCCGGAATATGCAGGTTTAAAATATTTTCGATAGGTGGTTTCAGAATGCTGTCAACCCAACCGAATGCAGCATAAATGACATAAATGGTGATGCCCAGAGGAGCCGAATATAGCAGTCCCTGAAGAAAATAGCTCGTGAACTTCTTCATCAGATAGTTGAAGCGGGAATATCGTTTTGTGCCCATATTAATTGAGTTTATTTTTTAAGTGTTTAGGTAATTGGTCTGCAACAAGCTGGTACGAATGGTCAGTCCATTCATAGATTAGTTTATTGGAGATGCTTCCATCAACAACGACAGTGTTCCAATGTTTTTTACTCATGTGGTAACCGGGAAGAACAGCCGGATATTTTTCGCGAAGTTCTATTGCCAGGTCCGGATCGCACTTCAGGTTGATATAGAAATCGCCATCCAGGCTGGTTAAGGCAAACATCTTGCCCATCACCTTATACACCAGGGTATCGGGTCCAAAAGGAAGTTCTTCCGTAACTCCTTTTTTGGAAAGACAATATTGACGAAACTCTTCAACATTCATCGTACTGTGGGATAAAAAGCATTTTCCATATGTTCAATCTGAGGTTCCTTTCCGTCCATAATAATGGATATAATATCGAAACGGACATCCTCGTTGATATTGTGCCTGCGAATATACGCATTTGCTGCCGAAATTAACAGTCGTTGCTTGTTTCGGTTCACGGATTGGAAAGGCTCGCGCAAATAATTTTTTGTCAGGCTTTTTACCTCAACAATAGCTACTATCCCATCTTTTCGGGCGACAATGTCTAATTCTTTGTGCTGATTATACCAGTTCTGATCCAGAATTTCATAGCCCTTTTTTTTGAGATAGCTGGCAGCAATTTCTTCGGCTGCGGAACCTTTTTCCCGTGTTGTATCCATACCTGAGAATTTAGCTTGATTAGTGAAACCTTTTATCCAAAATTACAACTAATTGTGTCAAACAGCAATTATATCAGACATTATACCCTTTCCTACACATTTCTGTCATAAAACTCCAGCCTTGCCCTGTCTTGTTTTACATCCATGATAACAGTTCTGCCCAATATCAGTGGCAGATTCGGTTCGCAATGCCCGGCCGGGAAATTATAGATAACCGGATATTCATAATCGT
>DATBXH010000486.1:0-9736 GCA_036514375.1 Bacteroidales bacterium
CCGGTCTTTACACCATCGTGGTTCATGGAGGTAAAAAGAATCTCACCAGCTCCGCGGTTTTCGGCTTCTTTGGCCCAGGAGAACAGCTCTTTTTCAGTAGGAATGCGGCCTCCGTTCACAAAAACAGTCCATTTGCCATTATCTAACTTTGCATCGATAGCAACCACCACAAACTGGCTGCCAAACCCGCGTGCCATTTCATCAATCAGTTGCGGATTTCGAACAGCCGCAGAATTAATGGATAATTTATCGCATCCGGCGGACAACAACGCATCTGCATCTGCAAGTTCGCTTACTCCACCGCCAACCGTAAAAGGTATATTGATATGCCGGGCAATACGACGGACAAGTTCCACCAGGGTTTTACGTTTTTCATGCGACGCTGTAATATCAAGGAACACAAGTTCATCAGCACCCTGTTCTGCATATAGTGCTCCCAGTTCAACAGGATCGCCCACACTCTTTATATCAAGAAAATTAATCCCTTTCACGGTTTGTCCGTCCTTAATATCAAGGCAGGGAATGATTCGTTTTGCAAGCATTATTGATATTTCTCCAATTCCTTCAATGTAATTCGTCCTTCATAAATAGCTTTACCAATGATAACGGCAAACAAACCGTTTTCGTTGAGCCGGTCAATTTCTTCGACCCTGGTTACACCGCCGCTGGCAATGATCTTTAGTTCAGGAAAACGTTTTACAAGGTTAATATATAAATCAATGGCAGTTCCCTGGAGCATTCCGTCACGTGATATATCGGTGCAAAGTACATAATTCACCTGTTTTTTCTCATACGCTGCAAAAAAATCGAAGATATCCAGGTTTGTTACATCCATCCAGCCGGAAACTGCGATCTTACCGTCTTTAGCATCGGCGCCAAGGATTATTTTCTCAGCTCCATATGTTTGCAGCCATGATTCAAACAATTCCGGGTTCGAAACAGCCACACTCCCGATTGTTGCCTGTGCAGCCCCGCTTTGAAAAACAAGTTTTAAATCTTCATCGGTTTTAATACCACCGCCAAAATCAACTGAAAGCTTCGTATTTGCCGTAATCCTCTCCAACACCTTGTGGTTAACAACATGTTTCTGACGTGCGCCATCAAGATCGACCAGATGAAGATATTTGATACCGTGAGCTTCGAACATGCGGGCTACTTCCAACGGATCTTCGTTGTATATTTTCTTCTGGGCATAATCACCCTGGGTCAGTCTCACACATTTTCCGTCAATTAAATCAATAGCCGGGACAATACGAATCATATTTCAATAAAATTTTTTAAGATTTTAGCTCCTACAGTACCGCTCTTCTCAGGGTGAAATTGGGTGGCATAAAAATTATCCTTGTGAAGGGCCGAACTAAATGCCTGGCTATATTGAGTTGTGGCAATGGTGTGTGACCCGATAGCTGCATAATAACTATGTACAAAGTAAACATATTGATTTTCGACGGAAGCGTCGAATAGTCCTGATTTCAAATTCGTAATAGTATTCCATCCCATTTGAGGGATTTTGTAAGCAGACTCTTCCCCTTTCGGAACCAGGAAACGTTTTACCTCTTCATCAAAAATACCCAAACATTGCACGTCACCTTCTTCGGAATGTTTACACATGAGCTGCAGTCCAAGACAAATGCCAAGAACTGGTTGTTTTAACGAAATAATGAGTTGATCAAGCCTGTGTTCCCGAAGATATTTCATGGTCGTTGATGCTTCCCCAACTCCCGGGAAAATCACTTTATCGGCTGCTTTTATCTTTTCCGGATCAGCTGTTATCTCAGGCTGAGTACCCAACCGTTGTAAGGCGAATTCGACCGACCGGATATTTCCGGCATTATATTTAATAATGACAATGTTCATCTTACCATTCTCCTGATTGCTTACCAGTTATTTTCTCAATCTTTAATTGCAGCAATACCACAAAGTTTATGGAACCTTCGTTGTATTCTGCTTTACCTTTATAACCATATTTTTGCATAATGATGCGTAATCCTTTTTTCTTTTCTTCCATATCGGTTACCACTTCAATATTTCCGTATCCGATCACCGAACGATATCTGGTGGTCCAATTGCAGGGTTCTTTTTTCTTTACTACCTGATGGGCATATTCAATTTCAAAGCAAACACGATTATTCTCGCTTAAAACGTCCATCTTTCTTCCCTGGGGAGCAGAATGCATATAGAGGACTCCTTCGGCATAGCCGTAGTTCAATGGAACAATATAAGGTTCATCGCCATCGATCATGGCAATACGACACAACTGAGATTCTGTCAGAATCTGTTCGATGATGCCTTGGTCCAATATTTCCTTTTCTGCTCTGCGCATAATTTAACTGAATATCACAGTTCTGTTTTTGTAAACTAATATCTTCCGCTGAAGATGAGCGTAAACAGCCCGCGAAAGTACAATTTTCTCAAGATCCTGCCCTTTGCGAATAAGATTTTTTATAGCATCCGTGTGGTTTATTCGCGCCACATCCTGCTCGATAATTGGACCGGCATCCAGATCAGTTGTTACATAATGACTGGTAGCGCCAATAATCTTAACCCCGCGTTCATAAGCCGAATGATAGGGCTTGGCACCCGGAAAAGCAGGAAGGAAGGAATGATGAATATTGATGATTTTATTGGGGAATTGTTTGATAAAATCCTCCGAAAGTACCTGCATATATCGTGCAAGAACAATAAAATCAATCTTATATTCCTTCAAAAGCTTAATTTCATTCGCTTCCTGTTCCTTCTTATTTGCCGATTCCACAGGGATATAATGATAATCGATGCCAAATTGTTTGGCTACGTATTCCAGGTCTTGATGATTACTAATGATCAAAGGAATCTGAACATTCCATTCACCCGCCTGATAGCGGGCAAGTATATCGAAAAGACAATGCGACATTTTGGATACGAAAATTGCCATTCGTGGCATCTGACCCGAGAATTGAATGCTCCAGGTCATACCATAACGCTGGGCAATCAACGTATTAAAGTAGTCCGCAATTTTATTTTCCGGAATGGCAAAATTCTCCAGATCCCACTCAAGACGCATAAAAAATATTCCTTCCTGATGATCTACATGTTGTTCAAGATAAACAATGTTACCATTGTTCTCACTCAGGAATTCGGTAACCTTAGCGACTATCCCCCGTTGGTCGGGGCAGTGCATAAGAATTGTGGCGGTGTTTTTGTTATTGTTATCCATATTTTAGTGGTAAGTCGTAAATCGTGAGTAACAAGTATTAAATTTTACAACTTGATAACTACTACTTTCGACTATTCATAATAATCCTTTTGTCGTTGGTAATGCGTTGCTAAATACATCGCGGCGAATCGCATTCTTGATGGCTTTGGCAAAAGCTTTAAAAATACCTTCTATCTTATGATGTTCATTTGTTCCCTCTGCTTTGATGTTCAAATTCATACGGGCAGCATCACTCATTGATTTAAAAAAATGATAAAACATCTCCGTAGGAACATCTCCAACTTTTTCACGTTTAAACTCGGCATCCCAAACCAGCCAGGAACGACCGCCAAAATCAAGAGCAACCTGGGCAAGACAATCGTCCATAGGAAGCACAAAACCATAACGTTCTATACCACGTTTGTCTCCAAGAGCTTTTAACAATGCTTCACCAAGTGCTATCCCTGTGTCTTCAACAGTGTGGTGCTCATCTACATGTAGATCTCCTTTTACCTTAACAGTAAGATTGATACCGGAGTGGCGGGCAATCTGGTCGAGCATATGATCGAAGAAACCTAAACCTGTTGATATTTCTGCCTTACCCGACCCGTCGAGATCCACTTCCACATAAATATCTGTTTCATTCGTTTTACGGGCAACCACAGTCTTTCTTTGTTTCGCTGAAAGAAATCCGTAAATTTTCTCCCAATCCGGGGTAATTAAGGCACAAACAGAAGATAACCCATTTTTCTCGATTTCTTCGGAACGTTCCTCGCTTGCCAGGAATATTCCTTTTGCACCAAGGTTTTTAGCTAATTGAATATCCGTGATCCTGTCGCCAATCACATAAGAATTTGTAAGATCATATTCCTCGGAAAAATATTGGGTAAGCATTGCAGTTTCTGGTTTCCGTGCAGGAGATTTATCGGCAGGCATCGATGGATCAATATGAATGGCATCGAAAGTGATCCCTTCATTTTCAAAAGCTTTAAGCATCTTGTTCTGCGACGGCCAAAAAGTATCTTCAGGAAACAAGTTGGTACCAAGCCCATCCTGATTGGAAACCATCACAAAAAGAAAATCAAGATTTTTTTTGATATAATAAAGATTTCGAAACACGCCAGGATAAAACTCAAGTTTTTCCAATGAATCAACCTGGTAATCAACCGGAGGTTCTTTAATCAGGGTACCGTCCCTGTCAATAAAAAGAATTTTCTTTTTCAAAATAGAAATTTTAACACAAAAAAAGCGAAGAATACTATATTATATGTCATTGACGTTTAGTTCTTCTTTTCATATTCGATCAAAGCATCATATAATGCTTTGTTTTCGTATTTATTTCCTACGGTAATCCGTAGGCAACCTTCGCACATGGCCACTTTGGACCTATCCCGAATGATGATCTTTTTACGAATCAGATAATCATATATCTTCCTGGCATCAGGCACCTTCACTAATAAAAAATTAGCATCCGTCGGGTAAATCTTCTGAACAATTTTAAGCCCAGACAACATTTCGATCAAATATTTCCGCTGGAGAAGGATCTCATTCACCCAGTTTTCTTTCCCTTTCACATCTTCCAAAGCTTCCAGGGCAAGCTTTTGCGTCATGATGTTTACATTGTAAGGATACTTAATTTTATTCAGAATATTGATAACATCTTCGGATGCAAAAGCTATACCTAAACGTAAACCGGCAAGTCCCCAAGCCTTTGAAAAAGTCTGCAAAATTACCAGGTTTCTATATTTATTCAGTTGGCCCACCAGACTTGGTTGCGAAGAAAAATCAATATATGCTTCATCTACAACCAGCAAGCCATTGAAATCATTTGCCAGACTCAGCATATCAGTTGCATTTAAGCTGTTTGCTGTCGGATTATTGGGCGAGCATAACATAATGAGTCTTGTGTTTGTAGTTATCGCTTTCCTAATCGCAGATAAATTTAAACTAAAATCCTCGTTGAGCGGCACTTTTACAAAATCTACCGCATTGATTTCAGCAGCCACCTGATACATGCCATACGAAGGACTAATAGAAACAATATTATCCCGATGAGGTTCACAAAAAGCTCTGATTAAAAGATCTATAGCTTCATCAGATCCGTTTCCCAGGAAAACCTGGTTCATGTTAACCCCTTTCAGGGAAGAAAGTATCTCCTTCACTTTCCATTGCAACGGATCCGGATATCTGTTATACGGTTCATTAAACGGATTTTCATTGGCATCAAGAAATATACCCTCACTACCTTTGAACTCATCACGGGCAGAAGAATAGGGTGTCAACGCACGTATATTGTCCCGAATGATGGTATTGATATCAAACATTGCTTTTTTTGCTTTCGTTTATAATGGCATTTAAACGGATCGTAGCGGCATTCTTATGAGCCATTAATTGTTCGGCCTCAGCCATTGCCTCAATGGTGGGGCCGATGTTAAACAATCCGTATTTACTCAGTTGCTGGAATGTAACTTTTCGCATAAAGCTATCTAGATTAACACCGCTGTATCCTTTGGCATAACCGGCGGTAGGAAGGGCATGATTGGTACCTGAGGCGTAATCGCCGGCACTCTCAGGTGAAAAATTTCCAATGAAGACAGAACCAGCATTCACAATTCTATCAGCCATATCAGGAGCATTTTCCAAAGCAATGATCAAGTGCTCTGGAGCGTATTCATTTGAAATTTCAAGCATTTCTTCAGCGGACTTAAGCACAATGGCTTTGCTGTTTTCCAGGGCTTTTTTTGCAATCTCTTTACGAGGTAAAGCCTCTAATTGAGAATCAAGCTCCTTTAAAATCGGATCGAGAATTTCTTCATGACAAGTGAATAAAATAACTTGACTGTCAGCTCCGTGTTCGGCTTGCGAAAGTAAATCGGCAGTAATAAAAGATGGAACAGCCGAATGATCTGCCATAATAGCAACTTCCGAGGGACCAGCAGGCATGTCGATGGCTACACCATGCATTGCAACTATTTGCTTTGCTGCAGTAACATAAAGATTTCCGGGACCAAATATTTTAGCAACTCGAGGCACAGTTTCTGTTCCATATGCCATAGCAGCAATAGATTGAATACCTCCTATTTTATAAATTTTTGTCAACCCAATCAGTTTTGCCGTGTACAAAATGGCAGGATGGACCTTACCTTCCTTGTTTGGTGGAGTACAAAGGATAATCTCATTGCAACCGGCTAAAATTGCCGGAATACCTAACATCAATACTGTTGAAAATAAAGGAGCCGATCCCCCGGGAATATATAATCCTACCTTTTCAATAGGCACACTTTTCTGCCAGCAAAATACACCGGGTGTTGTTTCAACTACCTTCCGTGCTGATTTTTGTGCCGAATGGAATTTTTCAATATTTTGCTTTGCGGTTTGAATACTCTTTTTCAGAATTGCATCTACCTGTTGTTCTGCATCGTTAATTTCCCTTTCTGTCACACGAAAATCATCCAGCAAAACTTTGTCAAATTTATGTGTGTATTGACGTATGGCAGAATCCCCATTCTTTTTGATGTCGTCCAGAATTTCAAGCACAGCCTGATTTACCATTCCATCTCCAAGCGATGGACGTTTAAGGATTTGATCCCAATCCTTCTTTTGAGGGTATTTTATGATGTTCATCATATCATTATTTTTAAATCTGCTTTAATCGAATTGTTTGTTAAACAATCATTTTTTCAATGGGTATTACCAAAATCCCCTGGGCACCACATTCCTGCAGTTTATCAATGATTTCCCAAAAATCGCTTTCTTTAATAACAGAATGGACCGAAACCCAGCCCTCCTGAGCTAACGGAACGACAGTGGGACTTTTCATACCGGGAATTACTTTTACAATTTTTTCTATACTGGCTGAAGGAGCGTTCAATACCACGTATTTATTGCGACTTGCAGTTTGAACGGAACGTGTACGAAACAGAAGTTTATCGAGAATTTTCTGCTTTTCTCCTGATAAATTTTGATTACCAATAATCACAGCCTCAGAATACATAACAATCTCAACCTCTCGAAGTCCGTTGCTGATAAGTGTACTGCCGGAACTTACAATATCAAAAATGGCATCTGCCAAACCAATACCTGGTGCAATCTCAACTGACCCGCTAATTTCATGGATTTCAGCTTGTATGTTGTTGTTTTTCAAAAAAGTTCCGAGGATATTTGGATAAGAGGTAGCTATTTTCTTTCCGTTAAGATAACTACTATCCTTGTAGTCAACTGATTTTGGAATGGCAATGGACAAACGACACTTAGCAAACCCAAGCTTTTCTACCAACTTAACCTTGGAATTTTTCTCGCTGATTACATTCTCACCAACAATACCAATATCAGCAACGCCGTCGGCAACATACTGGGGAATATCGTCGTCCCGTAAAAACAATAATTCAACCGGAAAATTAGAAGATTTTGTAATGAGTTTGCGATCACTATTATTAAAAGAAATCCCGGCCTCTGATATCAGTTCCAGAGATTTCTCACTAAGGCGACCTGATTTTTGAATTGCAATTCTAAGTTGATCCATATTGTGTTAAATGTTTATAAACAAAAAAGGTTTGCAGGATTCTGCAAACCTTATGTTATTTTGGTTTTTACATACTCCTGCCCCGTGATTATCAGTCATAATGATATTCGAGCCTGTGATGAGGTAATATATTATGTCTCTGTTTCATGATTGCGATTATAAACTAAAAAAGGCTTGCAGAATTTGCAAACCTCAAGTATTATGATTTACGTCTCTGCATACAAAACAATTAGTTCATCAGATGATGACCATGATGTATTTTATATGCGCTACGTTTTTTCATTCGATCTTTAAATTTGATGCAATGATAGTTATAATTTTATTTTCAACCAAAAAAATATGTTAAAAATCATGTTTTGAGAACCGATAAAAATACAATTTACTCATAATAAATATCTTATATGTCTTTAATAAGCACATTATCGGAATGCTTTTCAATCGCATTGAAGAAATTATTATGAATTTCAATCAATTTTTGTGTGGTTTCAGTATGTTTATTCTTCAAATAGGTTTCACCCAGCTTATCCAATTCCTCAATCACAAATTTAACCGTAAAACGCTCAATATATTGCGCCGGTTGAAAAGCAGTAAATTTAGGATTGTCTGTCAGCACTTCCGAAATAATGCGGCATTTTACCAAATCCTGAACAATTGCCTTTAACATGCGGATTGGAATGTGAAGCTCTTTATTTAACTCTAAAAGAGATAGAGGTTTTTGTCCTTCTTTAAAATTTTGAATAATCCTGTGTGTTACCAACAAAGCCAATATTCGTCTTGAATAGTCACTCATGTGTGTGGTTTCCTTCTCAAACTCATGCATTTCATAATTTTGAGTGGCATAAGCTATTTTAGCTCCAAACAGGACTATCAACCAACTGATTTGTAATAAAATAATAAATAATGGCACTGCCGCAAAACCACCGTAAATAGCGTTGTTGCTTGAAACTCCGATTTGAAAAATAATATAAACCTGCTGAGTGATATAAAATATTATACCGGCAAGAATCCCTCCTGCCAAACCGGCATAAAACTTAACTTTAGTATTAGGCATGATAATGAATATCATGGTAAATAAAGCAATAATCAAAATAAGGGGTAATATTTTAACAGTCAGGAATAAAAATGGGCTCAACAGGCTATGAACCTTAACGCTTTGTAAAGTCACAATTCCCACAATTGCTGTTATCAGGAACAATGGTGATATCAGCATCATAGAAAAATAATCAGTAAACTTTCGTATAAAAACACGAGGTTTCTTTACCTGCCAGATGTCATTGAAGGAACTTTCGATATTTCCCAACACTTTCATGACAGTATAAAACAAAAGTATCAAACCAATAACTGCTACCAGTTCACCTTTGGTTCTGGCCAGCAAAGCATCGGCAAACGTAATCAATTGTGTAGCCACCTGTTTTGCCCCCTTTTGATAGTCAATATTTTGTTGGTCCTCTCCGTCTTCAGTTTTAGCCTCTTCAATTTTACTATCAAAATAGGATATCACCTGCTTTTTTAAATATTGATCGTAACCAAAACCTTTAGCAATTCCAAAACCCATGGCAAGGATAGGAACAACTGATAACAAAGTATAAAGCGTTAAGGCGGCTGCCCGTAACTGAATTTTATCCTCATAAACTCCACGAATTGAAATTAGTAATATTCGCAAAGCCTTAATCTGCATTGCCTTACGTGGCGAAAAATCACTTAGCCTGAGACTCCATATTCCTTTAGTTAAAAAATCCCAGATCATTAATAGTTTTTTCCTCATGTTTCATGGATTTAATACAAAGATAACCTTTCTAAAAATTGAACGAAATATTTTTTCGTAGCTTTGGCATCCAAAATATGCTGCATGGAAATCCGAATACTTCATTTGCTTGAAGGAGCTAAACAGGCGGAAGGACTTACTATAGTTATTGATGTGTTCAGGGCATTTTCGGTTGCTTGCTATCTGTCGCACAATGGAGCAAAAGATATTCTTCCGGTTGGCGATATAAAAAAAGCTTATGAACTGAAAAGAAAATTTCCTGATTATCTATTGG
>DATBXH010000487.1:0-3369 GCA_036514375.1 Bacteroidales bacterium
TTATAGAAAACAAATCCACAGGCTTCGCTATTGTTTCGAATCCATTTCCTGTAAAACTCAAACCAGGGAGTCAGAAGACAGGCGAATTCAGATTTATTCCAGGTCATTCAGGACCTCATCATGGGTGGATACGGACCTGCACCCCAACAGATACCTTTTTGACGGAATTGGTGGGCAACGGCATAACCAAAAACTTTGAGACCTTATCCACAGATATCAATTTTGGGAAGATCAACATTTTACATAGTAAAGATACGCTTGCCGCCATCATTCGTAATACCGGAACTGCTCCCCTGACAATTACAAACATCAGTGGTGCCGGTCCCGATTTGGATCAGTTTACGATAATTACTCCTCCCAAAAACTATTCAATACAGCCAGGCACAGAACTCATGGTAAAAATCAGATTTGCTCCTAAATACCGGGGAAAGACCTCCGGGAGTCTGCTGGTTAGAATCAGTGGAATCCCAGAAAATCAATACATTAACTTAACAGGGGAAGGAATAGCTTCCAAAGAGATCAGGATCTGCGGAAAAACTCTCAATAGCTGGGATAGCCTGCCAATCAGTGCTAATGTACGATGTAACGATCTTGAATCTGGTAATATAATTCAAAAATTTATCACCGACCATAGCGGATATTTTACTTTCAAATTAAATGCCGACCGCAATTATAGTCTTGTAGCAGAAAAAGAAGGTTTTTTGTCCAATAGCGAAAACATTGATGTGCGAAATGCTACAACGGCTGACACTGTCTGTCGTAATATTTATCTTACTGAAATTAATATTGGCGCCAGTATTCGGATGAATTGTATATTTTTTGAGTTTGCAAAAGCAAATTTACTGGAATCCTCTAAAAATGAACTAAACAGGATTGTTGACCTATTAAATCAATACAAAAATATTAATATTGAACTTCAAGGACATACTGACTCCATTGGAAGCGAATCAAGCAACATGACTTTATCTAACGCAAGAGCTGACGCAGTTCGTACTTATCTGATAAAGCAAGGCATCACAGAAAAAAGGTTAAGTACCAGAGCATTCGGTGAATCGGTGCCTGTAGCTTCGAATTCAACTGCCGAAGGACGTCAGCTTAACCGACGGGTTGAACTTAAAATAATAAAGTTTTAAAAGAATTATTCTAGCTTTTCATTTAATTTTAAATCTCTTAAATTAGAAAAATGAGCCGATTAAACTTGACGAATAATATTCTGCTTTCCAGCATTCTATTGACAATAGCAATGACTTCTTCCTGCGGTAGTGAACATAAACAAAACAAATACAATAAGCCTCTTTCGTACAGTCAGATTACAAGAAAAAACTGTGAGGCTGATACAAACCAAAGTTATGAGGTTTATCTGCCAAGCGGTTACTCTTCAAAACAAAAATGGCCGGTGATTTACGCATTTGACCCCCATGGAGACGGCAAACTTGCCGTTGAACATTTTAAGTATGCTGCCGAAAATTTTGGTTACATCATTCTTGGTTCAAACAACTCACGGAATGGTTTGCCAACGATCGATTATACACTGAAAGTCCTCCTTGACGATGCAAAAAAGAATTTTGCTATTGATCCTAATCGTCAATATGCAGGTGGTTTTTCCGGAGGAGGCAGAGTTGCCCTTATGCTTGCAACCCAATACGGCAGTATTAAGGGAATCCTTACATGTGGTGCTGGCCTGTCAGGCTTCAACCCTCAAACAGCTCCTGCAAAATTCGACATTTATGCCATTGCCGGTCGCGAGGATTTTAACTATGATGAAGTGATCGCTATTCCGCAACAATTCGCAAATACTGACTGGCGATTCGTTTCCACGGCATTTGACGGCTCTCATGAATGGCCATCATCCAATCTTATTTACAAAGCTGTACTTTGGTTCCAATTAAATGCGATGAAGGACAAAATCATTCCAAAAGACAATGATATTATTGATGCAACCATGGACTCTGTCAAACAAGATTATGAACAAATGGTCACAAATGGAAAATTGACAGAGGCTGCTGATGTCTGTAAAACCGGAATTTCATTTTTAAATGAACTGACAAGCACCAAAAAATTAGAGAAGAAAATTGAAAACCTTCAGGTGCAGGATAATTATATAGCTGAGTTACATAAAGCAGAACAACTTAACACAATGGAAATTCAACTTAAACAAGGATTTTTGCAAAGTTTTACGACCGAAGGACTTGATTGGTGGAAAAACGAATTAAACGGCCTGACAAATAGGATTGATCAAAACAATGATATCGCCAGCCGTCAAATGTATAGCCGTGTAAAAGGATTTCTGGGAATTGTATGTTATTCGTTTACATCAAAGGCTCTCAGTGATAATGATGAAGCCCAGACAATCAAATGTTTGACCATATATCAGACCCTGGAACCAAAAAATCCGGATTGTTTTTTCTACAAAGCTGTGTTCCTTGACAAGAAAAATAAAACGGCCGAAGCTGTGGATACTTTGAAAAAGGCCATTAGTCTTGGATTTAAAGATATGAGCAAGCTAAATTCGAGTCTTTCAAAAAAAACACTTCAGCTCTTTGAGTCTAGGAACAAATAAGTACATCATATACCAATTCAATCACTTAAAGTCTGGGTCATAATAAAGTTTATAAATTATCGGCCTTTTATTTTAAAAATTGAGCGTAATCAGCTAACTTAATTATTGAATTGTTAATCAGTTGTAATTATGGAATCTCATATTTTAGATATTCTGATCACAGTATTATTCGGGCTTCCGGCTGTTATCTTTATCCTGAAGAAAATATATAAAGACACGATATTTTATAGGATCGGTACATTTTGGGCTGGTAACCTCTTTTTCATCGATGCCAACATTATACTTAATTATACCTATCCCAAAAATTACCCAATGGTTATTGCATTACCCATCGGAATAGGAGGATCTATATTATTCTTTTCCCTGGCGTCGAGATTTATCAAGGGACCCTTTCGCGATACGATTAACGACCTGGAAAAATTATCGGAAGGCGACTTATCTATTGAAGCCAGGAAGGAACATATGCATCGTAATGATGAGCTTGGAATTATAAACCGGGCCATCGGAAAGATGAGCCAGAATATGAACATGGTTATATCGGGTATTAAGCTTAGTGCAGGTGAAACGGCTAATGCAGCCGGCTTACTTCAGACAACATCACAGCAACTATCGCAAAATACACAATTTCAGGCGGCCTCATTGGAGGAAATTTCAGCAGCAATGGAAGAGATGGTTGCCAATATAGAACAAAATTCCGACAATGCTCAGAATACAAAAAATATAGCTACCAATGCAACCTACAGTATAAAGGAGGGAAACGAGTCAGCCCGGAATGCGCTTAATACACTTAAAGATATCACTGATAAAGT
>DATBXH010000488.1:0-3565 GCA_036514375.1 Bacteroidales bacterium
GTCACTAAAAATAATAAACGCATTTGCCATGAAGGAATATGCCGGGTATCGCTATAATTTCAAAACCGGCAGAATGGAACAGGAAGCTGAATCTACAGTGGTGCCAAATCTTAGTTATAAAATTGAATTTTAAAACTTTTGTTCCTCATGATTTATTTGTCATGAGGAACTTTTCAAACTAATTTAACAACTCCAATTCCTGGCCTGTCATTAAGCGTTACTTTGCCATCCACAATCTTAATTCCGTCAAATACATCATTCTTTATCAGCAAAGGGCCATCCAGATCAGCAAAATCTGCATTTGGAGACAAATGTGCTGCGGCAGAAACTGCACATGAGGTTTCGGTCATACAACCTATCATGGCTTTCATACCAACAGCCTTTGCAAATTCAAGCATTTTATGTGCTTCGCGCATACCTGTCGATTTCATTAATTTAATATTTACACCTGAATAAGCATCACGCAACCTGATGAGATCTGAAAGTCGCTGCACGGCCTCATCTGCAAGAATTGGCAATGGACTATGTGCGGTAAGCCATGCTGTTTCGTCCACCATTTCTTTAGGCATGGGTTGTTCGATAAACAAAATACCTTTCTCTTTCAGCCAATGCCCCATCTCCAATGCATATTGTTTGTCCTTCCAGCCTTGGTTCACATCAACATACAACGGTTTATCAGTAATGGAACGAACAGCTTCTATCATTTCCTTATCAGTTCCCCTGCCCAGCTTTACTTTAAGAATTTTATACGGAGAAGCCTCCTGAGTCTTTTGCTTAACAATGTCTGGTGTATCAATGCCAATGGTAAACGACGTATTGGGAGTCCTGGCAGGATCGTACCCCCAAATACGATACCAGGGTTGTCCAAGGATTTTCCCTACCAGATCGTGCAGTGCAATATCTACTGATGCTTTTGCAGCAGTATTTCCGGGTTCTATCTGATCAATGTAATTTAAAATGTCTTCCACTTCCGTAGGATCCGAAAAAATTGATAAATCAACCTTTGTCAGAAACTTGCTGACCGATTCCTGCGATTCACCCAAATATGGGGGCATAGATGCTTCGCCATAGCCAATCAGACCATCAAACTCAATTTCCGTAAGAATGACAGGTGTAATGGTTCGGGAGTTTGAAGCAACAGTGAAAACATGCTTTAGCTCTAACGTATAAGGTTTGAAAGAAAACTTCATTTTTTTACCGCCGTTTCGAAGATTTCGTTTTTTAACAATTCCTCCTGTCTCCCAATTTCCCAGAAATAAACCGGAAGACAACAACAGGGAGCTTTTCAAAAAGTTTCTACGAGGATTAGTCATGTTTTAATGGTAAGGAAAATTTGATTCAATTCAATTTTTTAATGAATAAAGGCGCGCTTCGTAAAACAACAGAACTAGTCATTCATCTCTTTTATTGTTTCCGAAAAGCAATTTATATATTTCTTCTTTGTTCAATTCAACAACATCGCCTGGCTTTATGTTTCCAATTCTTATATCTTCAATGGCAATCCTGATTAAACGAAGAGTTGGGAAACCAGCAGCAGCTGTCATTTTGCGAACCTGACGATTCTTACCTTCATGCAAGGTCAGCTCAATCCATGATGTTGGAATATTTTTTCTATACCTGATAGGAGGAATCCTTTCCGGAACTATTGGTTCAACAGCCGGCATTCGGGCTGTAGCAGGAAGTGTATGATATGGTTTACCCTCTACAGTAATAACAACACCTTTGGAAAGGTCGTCAAGTGCTTTGGAAGTTACCAGACCTTCAACCTGAGATAAATAAGTCCGTTGATGTTTAAATTTTGGATCCAGCAAACGATGATTGAGTTCCTTATCATTGGTCAATATCAGAAGCCCTTCACTATCCGCATCCAGGCGACCTACCGGGTAAACATCTTTTGGGAAATTGCCCAGGGTGGCCAGTGTTGGTTTATCACCTTCAGCAGAGAATTGGCTGAGCATTCCATAGGGCTTATATATAATGTAATAATTCAATGGCTAAGTTTAAGGTTTAAAGTTGCTTCGTACGGTGCGTTGTCCGTCGTTTGGTGCTAAGATATGGCAAAAACGGGAAAGATCATCTTTTTTGGCTAACTTCGTTAACCGGAAACTTTGAATTACGAGCATGAACGCAAAGATATTAAGCGCTTTACTATTTGCTTGGGTCATTATATGTCCTGAAATCAGCATTAAGGCCCAACAGATGGATAGCATACACAATGAACGTACCATTTTTTCAGATAACTTCACCTACGATGTAACCGGAAAATTCCCTAAAAACTGGATATCCAACCGGCCCGGCGAAGTTATTACCTTAAAAAGCTTACCCGGGAAATGGTTTAAGATGCACTCCGAAGGGACTTACCTGCCTGCTATTAAGCAAGATTTCCCAAAACATTTTACTGTAACGTTCAATTTAATCCATCAATCTGTTACAAGCGGAAACAATACGGTAGAATTTACCATATATAACAAACTTAACGGTTCTGTCAATGATGCACTCTTTCCGGGTAGTTCAGGCGTCAAAATTATCTTCGAAACATTTATAGTGAGCTGTTTGTGCTATGATAATCTAAACCCAAATGGCCAGGTAACAGCTGAAAACCGGCAAAATCTGATCAAAGCAAACAATATGGCTAAAATTTCCATTCAGGTAGACCAGCAACAATTGAAAGTTTTTGTAGATGGAACCGAGTGCCTGAATGTTCCTAACTGCAACAAAGGTGAAGAGCCGCTAAATGCGGTCCGGTTTTATCTTTGGGGTTCAATGGCTGAACCGGTGGTTGGAGATTTCAAGATAACTCAAGATTAAAAAATAAAGTCCTTTCAAAACGTCCCATACAGTGCATGTTCCGAGGTGTTGCAGACAATCGATGAAAAGATATTAAATCCGGGACGGTTGGTGTTCATCTTTCGTTCCAGGCTGAGCACCGGATGTCCGACAGGAACATTCAGGAACTGACTTAAACTTTCACTTGCCGGAATGGCTTTCAGTTTCTGTTCCCCACCCTTAATCTCAATTTGATAATAACTACGAAGCATATCAAACAATGATTTATCTTCAAAGTTTCTTGATGTAAACCTGGGCAGATTAATGTTAGGAAGGTAATTCACATCATAAAAAAGAGGGACGTTATCAACCAGACGCAAGCGTTCGATATAAATACATCCGGATTGAATTTCAGAGGCTGACAAAGGGAACATAAAAGGTTGCGGCCATTGTATTACTTTAGGTTTGGCCAGTATTTTAGTACTCAAACTATTGCGCCCAACAGCCGAAGTGGTTCCTGCGATAGACAAAATTCCGATACCCTTTGGCTGATTGGAGACGATACTACCTTTACCTTTATGCTTCTTTATCAATCCTTCATTCAAAAGTGCATCCAAAGCATGTCGAACTGTCGGCCTTGTAAGATTATGTTGCGAACACAGGTCATTCTCCGAAGGTAACAGGTCCCCTTCCCTAAATATCCCATCCACAATCTGTTTCCTTAAACTCTCATATAGTTGCCTGTATTGAGGCAGTTTCGTACCACTGGTTGTCATTTCCCAAATTCAAATATTAAGTT
>DATBXH010000489.1:0-2960 GCA_036514375.1 Bacteroidales bacterium
TGAGCCACTCGTGTTTTATTTCGCTTTGACCATATACTCTTTGATCTGCGTGGCGTAAATTTTTGAAGCCACGATTTTTCATCATACGCTTTTTTCTGACCGTCGATCCAACCAAAGCAAAGAGCTTCATCCAATGCTTCATCATAGGTGATCGTTGCCTCGTCGGAATCTTTCTTGAAAATTCGAAGCCAAATACCATTATTGGATATGGCATAATTCATCGCAAGCCATTCTTTCCAATGCTTTGAGGACGCAAACGATTTAATGGGGGTTTCAGTATCTTTATTCATAGGATTATAATGTCTCCGTTTATAAATCACATTAGCGCCAAAATATTGCACTTAACGTTTGGCGGTATAAAATGTTGGGATTTCGTGGACACTTCCCTATCAATCAAGTTACACCGAACTTAAATAAGAGTGAATACATCGAAACTGGTACTGCAACGGCAATTAACTATACCGCGTGTGCTTGTTGCACAACTAAGATTTTCATCTTTTAATTCATTTTTTACCCCAAAATCTCTTTTGAAAGCATTGATTTTATTAGCTATTATTTTCAACCATCTCGCTCAATTAATCAAAATTAAAACCTTTTTGAGTTGTGCAACAGCCACCTGTGTTATGGGACGTAAATTTTATAAATCATTCAATAGTTTTATCAACTTGTATCATTTTTACCAATCCTGCAAAAATTAAACCTACTATCGCTGATAGTAGGTAAGCTATAATGATATATTCTATAAATTTTTCTTCTGATTTTGTCTTCGGGAATATAAAAGATTGAGTAAAAAGAGTCAAAATAATCAGTAATCCATAAAACTTAGAAGCTAATGTAAAAAGGTGATCCTTTGAAAAATCAAAAGGATTTAAAATCATTCCCTTTTTCCTATAATCATTAATCAATGGAGCGATTGAAATAAATGCTAAACACATAAATACATAGCCAATTATCTCAAAAGTTTTACATGTTTGGTAATAATTTTCAGTAATTGGAGTCTCCGCTCCATGATTAAACAAAATATATTCTAGATTTCCATAAGTACTTTCCAGTTTGGAGGAATCCTTGAGTCGAGTCTCTAAAATACCGCCACCACTTTCCCCAAAAGATAGAAGAAAAAATGAGATAGCAAAAATACTAATCGAAATATTAAAAGGTATAAATAATAAAGTATTATTCTTTTTCATTTATTCGAAGCGATATTTTTTATGCCCCATAAACGCTGCGCATATGATTTATTGGGGAGGTTCGGAGCACTTATTTTTATGGTATACATGAGCCCGAATAAATGCTAAACCTTTGCATTTAGCTCTTCAATCCCAATAAATTATATACGGTGTTAGCGGCTGAGGCTTTTTAATTTAATTTTTCAATCCGCATAGAATATCTCACGGTAGAATCCGGCTTGCAGATTCTCATTGGAAAAAATCCCTGTGGCTTGATACAAGGCATATTGTCATATGTTTGAGTTTTCCCAATAGTCCTAAATGAGTCTTGACTAAAGTTCAAATTTTTATTTGGCAATCCATTAAAAAGAAAATTTCTGTCATTTAATAATCCATTCAACTTATCTTTAAAATCGCTAATGTTTCCCAAACTATAAGGTTTTTGATAATTATAAATCGAAAGATTTCTAAAGGTTGTATCTATCTTAAACGGACAATTTATCTGTGAAAAAGCAGGAATGAAATATCCGCCAATCAAAGCTGTAAATAAAATAATCTTTTTCATAATCTTATATTTAGTAGGTAACTATCTTTTTTTGCCTTTGCTGCTAAACGGTGGCAATATGAAAAATTGGGGAGTTCGGAGCGATTATCTATCGAGTTACACAGCACATGATGCGAGCCATAACGCTTGAATGACCTATTAAACTCCAATTGTTTTTGCCCATCTTAATTAACTACTTCATTTTCGTTATATTCGTGTCTAATTTTAACCAACTTTTTATCGTTGAAAAATAATCTTACGAATGACCTTCCAACTATATTTGTACTAATATTTTCTTGAAAATAAAATGCCCATTCATCGTAATTAACCATGTCTGGGTCGAAAGAATCTTCCAATGACTTGTCCGGAAGGATAATCTGATAATCATTGTATGGGGAGATTTGACAAATGCCTAATAATTTCTGATACACCATATCTATCTGATCATTAATATGGATTGTAATTTCATTTGGCGTATTTGAGGGCCATGCAGAAGTAGAGTCCAACAATGCTCCACCTGTTTCTATGGAACAAACTTTTCCCTGATTGAATCCGATAACAGCCCGCTCTGTAACTCCCGATTTGGTTTCTAGAGTAATAGCTCGGTAAAAACCAAAAATATTCTGTATTTCTTGGGGTTTTGAATATGGCTTTCTATACACTATAGCTACAGAACCAAATTTTTTCTCTATTCCTAATTCTTGAAGTTGGTTATAAACTTCTATTGGAGAACTACCTATTTGAAGTGTCCATTTTTTCCCACTTGTTGTATTTTCTATTCGGGGGAAGGTATCGTCTTTCTCACAAGAAAAGAATAAGAATAATGTAGGAACGATTAGTAATATCAGCTTTTTCATATTGGTCATTTTTTAAATTGTACTTTTTATAGATTACACCTTTCTCATTTGGTTGCGTTAATTTGCCGCTGTTGTGTGCTGCTCTTTTTCAGTATTTATATTCAAACCAATCATACGTTGCCGTATTTTTACTTTTTTGTCCATTACTTGATGCATAAACACCAACTCCGGTTCCATTGAATTTATTTATATTATTATCTGAAATTACTTTAAGACTTTGAATTTCTCCAATATTGGACATCGTACTTAAAGTCTCTCCAAATCTAAATTGTATTTCCAAATTGTTTGCTTCCATATTCAAATAAACTTCGCTTTTATCATATGGAACACATTCAATTATTTCTTTCTTCCCACCATCTTTTTTAATTAATACAACCCGGCTCTTTTCTTTTA
>DATBXH010000490.1:0-3091 GCA_036514375.1 Bacteroidales bacterium
TTTTTAAACTCGGATGATGCGATGTACGATTTCAGGTGTTCGAAATCAGCAATTTCTTTCGAACCATCCAATGTTTTAAAATGGGCAAGGGTTGACGAAGCCTTGAACTTATAATAGAATACAATTTCGCGCGACTTTTTAAGTCTTAGGTATTCAGCCTCTTTTTTTGCTTCCTCTGATGTTTTATATATCAGATTCTTGTAATATTCTTTGCGCTGTGTAAACTCAGCAGAATTAACAAACTTTTCAAGGATTGTATACCTGGCAAGTTCATCGGATTTGGCGTATTGGTTAAACTCGTCAAATTCCTTTAATAATTCGTTTCTTTTTTTCTCAATTTGTTCTGTCTTTGGGTATAATCCCAGCAAAAATTTTAGATTAGCACTTGCCATTGGTAGAAAAGATTGATTTGATTCTAAATTTACAAAAATTCTGATCCAAGTATCAAATAAAAACCGGTTTTTATACGGTTGTATTCGTTAGAAGTTTGCAATAAGCCGTATTTATTCATCCGGCAGCCTAAAATATCCAACGGACAATAGGATAAATAGTTGTCCATAAAGGAATTTCCAGGTAAAGCAGATAGTTGCCATTAAAATACGACGACATGCTTCCGTAAGGTTTTGAAATGGGTTTAAAAAGATTCCATTTTTTGGGCACTTTGAGAAGCTGCTCAAGGAAAGCATCGCCAAACAACATAACAACCATAAAAAACTTAATGTAATCACCTGATGTAATCTGATTTTCCTCGAAATTAAAGTTAGAGCCCAATGCCATGACTCCCATCCAGACAAGGATTTTTATGATCATTCCATAGCTGAAAAGATAGGCTGTTTTTGAACGGGTTCGGGCAATTAACAGAATAAGCGATCCTGCTATCCAGCCAATTACAGCACCAAAAATGAAACGCCAGACGTAACTTTCATATGGCATTATAATCAAAGCGCCTGTTATACAAAAGATTTTTGATACCGATGCCAGAGAGTGAGCAATAAAAGCTTTGCGCGAACGTGGCACAGCATAGGTAAATTCTTTCCGTTCGTATCCTGCATAATGTTGCATTGGCCCCCTGTTTTGCAGGTGAATATCTTTGATTTTTATAAAATTGATTTTATACGGATACGAATTTGCTTTTAATCCTTTACAGTAAAAACAGGTTTCAGTAGCGGATTCATTTCGAACCTTATAAAACTGAATGATTTTATGGAACGAATAGTAAAACTTGCCGAGCTTGAAATAGCTTTTGCGTTTAAGAAAAGCATCGAACAACAGGAAAAGTCCGATGACCCATGTGAAAAACAGGTAAAACATGGGAGCCACCGAGTGATCCGAAATGGATACAATAACAGGTATGCTTATTAGGCCGAGTGCAAACAAGGGAACAGCTATGCGTCCTATATATTTTAATAATAATATCAGATCGTAAAGCCCGCTTTCACGAAAAGCTTCGTGTTCCCGTGCAAACTTTTGGTAACGCATGCGGGCCTGCTTTTGGGCAGCTTCGCGAACGTCGCGGATGAACGCTTCGTAATCGTATTGAGCCTGCTGTTCTGTTTTTTTATACGTTGCTTCGTGGAGCAATACTTCGTAAGCTTCGCTAATTTCGATAAACTTTTGATGGGCATCATGCGATTTATTGATGTCCGGATGATATTTCTTTGCTAGTCGTCTGTAAGCTTGTTTAATATCATCGATGGTACAACCCGGTTCCAGTTCCAATAGCTGGTGATAGTCTTTCATCCTGAGTATAAATTCAGTTGCTGTCGATAAAGATATTATTTTGATCTGAAAAATCCTGAAATATTCATATGGTTTACCTGTAGAATTTCGTAAATTTGGTTTACTCGATGTTTTATTTCATTCAGATCACATTGCCTCCCGACGAATTTCCGTTATTAACAGAATTATTTTATGCCTCGAATTTTTTATATATTGATATTCGTTGCTTCAACTCAATGTATGCAATCCCAAAACAAAAGTGATCAGGATTTTGCACAGATACGGAAGGATGCTTTTCAATGGCAGATTTCTGATCGTGGGATAATCGATAAGAGGGTGATTGCTGCTATGTTTAAAGTGGAGCGGCATAAGTTTGTTCCGGCAGAATTTCGGAGCGATGCATATGACGATTCACCGTTACCAATTGGTGAAGGACAAACCATCTCTCAGCCTTATGTGGTTGCCTTAATGACTGAATTGCTGAACCTGAGTCCGACGGACCGTGTTTTGGAGATTGGAACCGGCTCCGGTTACCAGGCTGCTATTTTAGCTGAACTCTGCAGGGAAGTTTACACCATCGAAGTTTACAAATCATTAGGGGAAAGAGCAGAAAAGATTTTGGACGAACTGGGATATAAAAACATTACAGTTAGGGTGGGCGATGGGTATCAGGGCTGGCCGGAGAAAGCTCCATTTAACGGTATAATTGTTACCTGTGCTCCGCATAAGATTCCGGAACCGTTAAAAAATCAGCTTGCCGAGGGAGGGCGAATGGTTATCCCTGTGGGAGAACGTTATAATCAACAATTAGTGTTACTTACTAAACATAAAGGAAATATAAGGCAGGAATATGTGCTTTCTGTATTATTTGTGCCTATGATTAGTGGTGACGGTAAGACTTATTGAATTTCATTTGGGAATGGAACCGTGTAATTTATGGTAGTTAAATATTGTTGTGTCCAATTCTAATCTTATCCTTTCATTTTCATTTTTTCTACCATAGAAGGATAGGAAATAATCCAAATATTTGTTTTATTACTCAAAATATTATCTTTACGATAAATCCTTATCCAGATAGGTAAAATTTAATATCTGCTTATGAATTTACATTTTCTGATTCCGGGCGATATCAATGCTCTATCCAGTAGCTATATTTATGATAAACGTATTGTAGAAGGACTTATAAAAAAGAATCATCGGGTTACCGTGTATCGCCTGGCTGATGATTTTCCGTTTCCATCAGAGGAAAGCCTGAATGATTGCCTCAGGATAGTAAAGAAAATACCTGAATCAGATACAATTATTGTTGATAGTCTTGCTTTCGGTGCCATTCCGTCAGTTTTGAAAGAAGTTTATGGTAAAAATCCGATCG
>DATBXH010000491.1:0-2037 GCA_036514375.1 Bacteroidales bacterium
AATCCTGATTATAAGGATAATCACTACCAACAGTCTGAGTAACATCGTTATTAATTGGAACACCATCAACTACAATTAGCGGTTGATTATCCCCAGTAAATGTTGAGTTGCCTCTTATAAGAATTTTAGCAGAAGCCCCAGGCGTTCCAGAAGTATTAATTACCTGAACACCTGCAACCTTTGCAGACAATCCGTTAATTACATCAGTTTCACCACTTCTGGAAAGTTCATCACCATTAACATCCTGAACCGAATATCCTAAGGCTTTTTTCTGTCGGGAAATTCCCAAGGCTGTCACCACCACTTCGTCCAGAGTCTTAGTTTCGGGCATCATGGTAACGTCGACAACTGTCCTGCCGCCTATTTCAATCTCCTGAGATTTCAAGCCAACAAAGTTGATAACTAAAGTTTTGGCATCGGACGGTATTGATAAGGTATACTTCCCCTGAAAATCGGTAGTAGTACCTATATTGGTACCCTTCACCATTACAGAGGCCCCAGGGAGTGGTTGTCCATCCTCAGAACCTATAACCGTACCTGTAAGCTGCACATTTTGTGCCTTGGATACTAGCAGCCCCAGGCACAAAAAGAATGCAAGAAACATTGCAAGTCTTTTCATAGATTTTTAATTTAGGTTTAAACAATAGTTTAATAATAATTATTCGATCACGCAAAATATGAAAAAAATATAAAAGAAAAAATAGGATATCGTAATGATTTAGTCAAGTTTGGATATTTATTCTAAATTAATTCTAAATATTATTTTTTATTGTTTAGTTTTCAGGAAATTAAAATTTATCAATATGGAAAAATTTTTTCAATAAAATATAATTACTCCCTATTCGAAAAGATTTAAAAGTAAAAAAATGATAAAAAACAATTCAATACCCCCCAAAAATTATAATGAATGAAATAAAACTATCTATTTATCGATCCAACTATTTGTCATAAATTTTATATGGTCAATAGAAATAGCCAGGAGTGATCAAATTAGTTTATTCAATCACTCCTGGCTATTCAAAATATGTTTAAGTATTTATAATCTAAACTAAAATATCTGAAGCCGATCATTTTTGTTTCAGATCCTGAACAAATGTTTGGTTTTATAGATAAACCGATCTTTACTTAACGCAGAAAATAGGCCAGCCCGATTCCAATATAGTTCCCGATGGAATACCCTACGATACCAACCGTCAATCCTGAAAGAATAATCTCCTTGTTATGAAGTGCGTTGGCAATGGCAGGTACAAACGGAGGAGAAAAAATCATGGCAGAGGAAGATATAAGTAAGGTATCCGTATCAATCTTAAATATCCAGGCAAGTAAAAAATGAAGAAGCAACGAAACAAAAATAACCCAGATTACATAATACAAGAGAAATACAGAAGCCTTTGCAAACATGGTTACATCGGCCATTGAACCCACCACTACACAGAAAATGAGTATCAGATACATGCCTGCCTGGAAAGTCTTGGGTATTTTATTCAACTTGTTATGGAGCGAAGCAAGAATGGAGAGGGTGGTAATAACCAGAATTACAACTGCCATGGTATACATTTCGGGGAAGAACCTGCTTAAGCCGACGGCAATGGCAGCAATAACGATCGCTACACCAATTGCTTTTAACAATGGAAGAATATATTTCTTTGTAAATATTCCCCGGTATGCATCCCACCCATCGTAAACATCTTCAATATCGCGTTTCATCTCATCATGCTTTTCCTCTTTTTTAAATACAGGCAAAACTTTATTGAACAAACGCTGAGCAACGCTAATGATAAAAATAAAATAGAACATGCACACCAAGATATCATAAGCATTACAGATACCAAATACTTCATCGCTGGCATTCAGTGCCATTTTTATGGAAGCCATATTAAACGTGGCTCCCAGATAAACTCCGGTCAGCATACCTGCTACCTTCCAGCATTCATCGATATGACTGCGGAACAAATAATGACCAATAATAATTGAAGTAACAATGGCTATAATACCCAGAACCATGGAAAGGATCGTACGGACTGCCAAACGGGTCCA
>DATBXH010000492.1:0-2123 GCA_036514375.1 Bacteroidales bacterium
TTTTACTGTTTATATTGAGAATACCAATGTTTCCAATAACAAGACCAAGCGTATAAGCTATACCTACTGCCCCGAATTTATCTAAGAATGAAACTTTCTTGCATACATATAGAATAACTGCCGGTGATACGAGAAAGAAAACAATAAGAAAAGCGTCCCGCATAATAAAAAGGTTAGTGTACAGCAATAAAGATAAAGAAAAAGGGATTAAAGATGTAGAAATATGTAAGGAGGAGACTAAGTAATTAGGTGAATTTTGCTTCATCACTTCATCACCTAATCACTTCATATCCTCATCCTCTCACTGGCATTCCTCAAAGCTTTTATCGTATTGCATCATGGCACGCTCACTCATACCCATTGACGAAAAGCCTCCATCATGAAAGAGGTTTTGCATTGTAACTTTACGGGCCAGATCGGAGAAAAGAGTAATGCAATAATCGGCACATTCCAGGGCTGATGCATTACCCAGCGGCGACATACGATCGGTAAAATCGATAAGCGATGTCATTCCTTTAACACCCGATCCTGCTGTGGTCATGGTAGGAGATTGAGAAATCGTATTAATTCTTACTTTTTTCTCCACACCGTAAATATAACCAAAGCTCCGGGCTATGGATTCCAGTGCTGCTTTAGCATCGGCCATGTCATTGTATCCAAACAGGGTACGTTGCGCAGCAACATACGAAAGTGCCACCACGGATCCCCACTCATTAATGGCATCATGCTTCCGGCATACCTGCAATAACTTATGAAAAGAAAGCGCCGAAATGTCTAATGTTTTCAAATAATTTTCATAATTAATGTTGTCGTAAGGAATTCCTTTGCGAACGTTTGGCGACATCCCTATGGAATGCAAGATAAAGTCAAATTTTCCACCAACATGCTCCATCCCTTTCACGATCAAATTATCAAGATCGGTAACACTTGTTGCATCCGCAGGAATAGCAATCGTCTGGCATTTATTGGCTAATTCGTTGATTGTTCCCATTCGCATGGCTGCCGGGGCATTTGTTAAAACGATGAAAGCTCCTTCTTCGTGGGCTCTTTCTGCTACCTTCCAGGCAATAGACATATCGTTTAGTGCCCCAAAAATTAAACCTTTTTTACCTTTTAATAAATTGTACGACATAGCTTAAAATTAAAGTTACAGGTTACGGGTTTCAAGTTATCTTCCTGATTTCTGCTGTTCAACCAAAAGAAATAAACAGCATTACCAAAACAAGAAACCACTATTATATATAATTGTTTAACAAAACAATGAAATAATAGTTTAATTCATGCCAAGCAATGTCTTTGCATTGTTTATCGCGGCTTCCGAAAGCTTTTCACCGCTTAGCATGCGTGCAATTTCAATAACCCTCTCGTCGGATTTTAAATGTTTGATACTGGTCTGAGTCTTTTCGGCCAGATCCTGCTTATAAACTAAAAAGTGATTTTTGCCCTTGCTGGCAATTTGCGGGAGATGTGTAATGTTGATCACCTGGGCACTGTCAGCCATATGGTAAATTACATTTCCCATCTTATCGGCAATATCCCCGGATACGCCGGAATCGATTTCATCAAAAATAATGGTGGGCAAGGTTACAACTTCAGATATGGTTGCTTTAATGCTTAGCATCAACCTGGCCATCTCACCACCTGATGCAACCTTGGCAAGTTCCATCAAAGGAGTTTGCTTATTTGCAGAAAATAAAAATCTGACTTTATCCGTACCCGTTACGGTAAAATCTCCACTTGCCAAAAGTTCAATTTCGAATACACCATTAGGAATGCCCAATTGTTTCAACAACTCATCAACACGGTTTACAATCTTGGGGATAATCTTTTTCCGGTTTAAGGAGATTTCACCGGCAATATTTTCAAGAATAGCCCGAACCCGGTCCGTTTCTTTCTTCAGTTCGTCAAGTCGTGAATCGGCATTCGAAATCAGATCTATTTTTTGCTTCAGCCCGTCACGTATCGAGATAAGCTCAGTTACCGTATTCACCCTGTGTTTTTGTTGCAGGGAATAAATCAGGTCAAGGCGCTGTTTCAGGAATTCAAGTCTTTCTGGATCGTATTCAATATGTTCCGTCTGGTTATTCGTTTCCTGGGCAATATCCTTCATTTCAATGAGAATG
>DATBXH010000493.1:0-4619 GCA_036514375.1 Bacteroidales bacterium
CAGGACAAAACATGGTCGGGTACCTTGCCACATTTCGAGGTTAACTATGGAGTGGTTCCCAATGTTCAATTGCATGTTTTATTACCAATGAATTATGCGTATGTTCAGGGTAACATGAATTTAGGCTATGCCAATACCGAAATTGGTGTTAAATACAGGTTTGCCAAGGAAACAGATCACTCACCGCAGATTGGCGTATTTCCTATTATATTGGTTCCTACGGTTAAGAATGCAAGTTTTGGTAATGGTAAAACTCAGATATTTCTGCCGGTATGGTTGCAGAAATCATGGGGAAAATTTACCACTTACGGCGGTGGAGGATACTGGATCAACCCGGGCACTGGTAATAAAAACTGGCTGTTTACAGGCTGGGAAGCTCAATATGATATTTCGAAGGGATTGACACTTGGCGGTGAATTGTATTTTCATACGGCCGGCGATGTCGAAAGCAAATCAACAGTGGGCTTTAATGCAGGAGGGTTTGTCAATTTTTCTGAAAAATTTCATTTTATATTTTCCTTAGGTCATAGTATTACCAATGCGAACTTTTTTTCGTCTTATGCGGGCTTTTTATGGACAATTTGATGGACGCCTGCTAAACGGATAACTATTTGCTTTGCCAGTTGTTTAAAACGAGTCGGATAAAATATTCGAAAGATTAGAAAAAGGTCAATAAAATTTTAATTTAAATTATTGGTATCATGATTAATACATTTAAATATCTAGCTATGGCAGGATTATTGTCTTTTTTTGCAAAAAGTTCTCTTGCCCAGGAATTGAAAGTGGGATCTATGGTTCCGGAATTCAAGCTGCAGGACCAGTCAGGTAATGAGTTTGATAGTAAGGACGTGGTGGGAAAGAAAAAACTTGTCATTTACTTTTATCCCAAGGACGAAACTCCCGGATGTACCAAGGAAGCATGCTATTTCAGGGATAAGTATGAGGTTTTCCAAAAGGCAGATGCGATGGTCATCGGAATTAGCGGTCAGTCTGTGGATAGCCACAAAGAGTTCGCTGAAAACCACAAGTTGCCATTTACACTGTTAAGCGATAAAGATAATGCTATACGTAAATTATTCGGTGTACGGACATCGCCCATCCCCGGTCGTGTTACATTTGTAGTGGATAAATCAGGGAAAGTTGCCTATGTCTTTGATTCACTAACCCAGCCTACAAAGCATGTAGACGAAGCTATGCGCATATTAGAGGGAATGAAATAGATATTTTGAAGCAAAAATGATAAAAAATATGAGAGTATCTTAAAAGGGCTTTTTTTGTCAGATTACTTTTTAAAAGTATTTGAATTACAACTCTGACAGGATTCAAAACCCTGTCAGAGTTTGACTTTTAAGACATCTCATATTTTGGCAAAGAAGAAATAGGGGTGAAAATCCTTTTAATTTGCTTTATATTGTTTATCCTTTATGCTGCAACCAATAGCTTTGGTAAATGAAGGATTAGGCTCATGGCCTTCCAGCAATGCATTTACTGCATTTGCAAGATATGGATCCGTTACTTTGCCTGGATCCTGATAATTGTCATCAATAGCACCAACGTATTTTACAACCAGGCCGTCGCCCTGCTTTTGCAGAAGAAATACGTGAGGCGTTCTTTTGGCTCCATATTCCCGGTACACATTCTGGGTTTCATCAAACAGATATGGGAAGGTATAGCCTTTTTCTTTAGCCCGAACGATCATTGCCTGATAAGAATCTGTGGGTTCCATCTGAGGGTCATTAGAGTTTATGGCAATAACAGGATATCCCAGAGGTTTAAATTTTTTGTCCAGTTGGATAATTCTGTCCTGGTACGCCTGAGCATAGGGACAATGATTGCACGTAAAAATTACCATAAATCCCTTGGCTTTCGAAAAATCGCTCAGGGAAACATATTTTCCATCGATGTTTTTTAATTTAAAGTCAGAGGCTTTATCCCCAACCTTATAGCCTTGTGCGTTAATTACTGCGAACGAAGCCACCGTTATGCCGAAGAATAAAATTAATCTTTTCATGGTTCATAAAGTTTATGGTTTATTAATGAATCTAATTCGTTAAATTGAAAAGTACGTTCATAGGATTCCCGGAATCCTTTTCCGTAGATCTGAGTAAACGGAATAGCTCCCGACCATTTGGGATCCACCTTGTCAATCCATTCGTTCTGATGGGGATCGTTAAGAAGGATCACTTCTGATTTTAGCTGGTTTTTACGAATGAAGGGTAACAGACGGCTTTCTACCTGGTTTGGTAAGTCCAGGCTAACCAGTAATACTTTCACCTTTTTACCTTCATATTTTTGTCTTATTCTCTCGAATGCAGGTAATTCCTCCCGGCATGGGACACACCACGATGCCCAGAAATTGACCACGTAAAGCGTATCGTTATCCCGATGTAAATAAGGCTCAAACTGTTGATAATTTAACCTTGGTACAGACGTCGGATTTACCTGGCAATAACTTTGATAACCAATCAATAAAAGTAAAAACGTAAGGTTTACCAACTTCATAATATCTGTTTTTGCGTTTTTAGAACAATCGATACTACCAAAAGTTTAAAATTTCCTGCAAACAGATAGCGTGAGTTAGTTTGATGATGTTGATGTAAAATCCGGAGTTCTATATCTTAACTTTTAAGGCATTCATGGAATAATGGTTTAATTTTAGAGTATTACTGCTTTAGCCTTAGACAAAAGAGATAACTTTACCGTATATGATAATGTTTTAAGTATGTCTTTTGATAAATATTTGACCATAGCCGGATTAATTATAAATGCGATTGGAATATTACTGATCCTTTTTGATAGTCAGGCATTCGTAAAAGGAATTCTGAATTTTATGGTTGATTTGATATCCACCATTGGGTTTACGAAAGAAAATCCGATCGATATGCATAAAATCGAGTTGCTGCGAAATGCAATCTCCGGTTATTCAAAACTTAACATTCGCGGATTCTTACTGATTCTGGTCGGTTTTCTCATTCAAATTTTATCGCTTCTGTTTTAGGTCGTAAATAAATATGCTATGTAAATAAGTCCCCACCAACTGTTAAAAAAGCTTAATATTTTTAGTTCTTCTGATTTTTTTACTGTCTTGGTATATAAATTGATATGGAATAAATAAATAAAAATTTATAGCCATGAAACTTATTTCACTTATCGTATTAAGCTTGTTTCTGGCAGGCGGGCTGTCCGCCCAGAATGATGCTACAAGCAAGCAGGCTCTTAAAAAAGAGAAAAAAGCAAAGCGTGATTCTATACTGAACAGCGAATACCAGTTAACAAAAAACATGATCGACAGCATGGATTTTGTACTGGAAGCAAATTATCTGGCTAATCAGGTGGGCTATCGTGTTCCTGTTACCTCCAATCTTAATTTCATTATGGTAGACTCCCTGCGTGCAGTTTTACAAACCGGCCGCTCTTCGGGTATGGGTTATAACGGTGTAGGCGGCGTAACTGCGGAAGGGACCATATCGAACTGGAAGGTGAAATCAATTGGCAAGAACAAATCGTTCGTAATTACCATGACAGTGATGTCGAGTATCGGTATATACGATGTTTTTATTGATGTATCTCCATCTGGAAAGGCTACAGCCCGACTCTCCGGGTTATGGCCGGGTGAACTCGTCTGGGACGGATATCTTGTGCCGATAGAACAAACTCGTGTTTACAAAGGAAGATCGATATAGTTGCGACATTCAGCGGGCACGAAACAGAATTCGGAAAGGCCTCCGGAACTTCCAGAGGATCCTCCGGAACTTCCAGAGGAGTCCCCGGAATCTTCAGGGGATCCCCTGGAACTTACAGGGGAACTCCCGAAACTTTCAGAGGATCCCCCAGAACTTACAGGGGAACCCCCAAAACTTTCAGAGGAACCCCCGGAATCTCCAGGGGTTCCTCCGGAGCTCTCAGGGGAGCCCCTGGAAAATCCGGAGAGGATTCTCCAACAGGCTGTCTCAAAAGTCTTTTACAACGGAGATTCGGAATGATACATAAATGGTCCACGGTCCACAAACGACGGTCGACTGTCGTCTGTGGTCTATCGACATTGGGACTACTATTTCACAGCCCATTCCAAAGGAAGTATCATTCCAAACGTAATATCGCGGCCCGGATTATAAATTCCCAGGTATTTCAGCCTGTTTAAATGGTCGTAATAACTCCTGTTCATTATATTTGTGCCACGAATAAAAAGCGTAGCCTTCAGGTTTTTGACGGACAAATCGGTTCCGATCGCCAGATTATATAATGCATATCCGGGAGTTCTGGTTTCAAAATTGTCAAACCGGTCCTGGTCCAGCACAAGATCTGCACCGGCACTTATATAAGGATCCTTCAGGAGTTTGTTGCTTTTAAATACATAGCGTAACGTATGTTTGGAATGCGCTGCCGGAATAAAGGGCAGGGGAGTGTTGGTTTCTTTGTTCACACCATATACATACGAAAAGCTGTTTTCGAAATGAATGTTGTCCTGAAAATGGATATCTGCAAAAACTTCAAAACCTGTCAATAACGAATTTCCCTGAACATACCTGTAAACAGGATAATTATTGCCGTTTAAACGTTTCGTTTCTCCATTCAAATTGCGCTGATATATATAGTTGCTGATAAGGTTGTAAAACGCG
>DATBXH010000494.1:0-2387 GCA_036514375.1 Bacteroidales bacterium
GCATTACCAACGGCAAGCGCAAGGACATGCTTGTTGTGAAAGGTATGGACTTCGAATCCATCAACGACATGGTTGATGATCTGAAACCCGACATTATGATCGGGAATAGCAAAGGATATTATATTACCCGCCGATTGGGTATTCCGCTGGTACGCGTGGGCTTTCCTATCCACGACCGTTTTGGTGGTCAACGCGTCCAGCACCTTTGCTATGAGGGTACACAGCAACTCTTTGACAAGATTACCAATGCCCTGATTGAATACAAACAGGAACATTCACCGGTAGGATACAAATACATTTAAAATTGACTAATGATGATTGTTAATTGAATATTCAATCATCATTTGACAATAATCAATTCATTAAAAAATTTTGTCATGGAAACAACAGTCTTTGCTCCCGCCCATCCTTGCTTTAATATCGAAGCCAAACATAAGTATGCACGTGTACATTTACCTGTTGCTCCAAAATGCAATATTCAATGCAACTATTGTAACAGGCAGTACGATTGTGTAAACGAAAGCCGGCCAGGTGTAACTTCTGCGGTTTTAAGTCCATATCAGGCAGTTGAATATTTAAAGGAATTAAACAAACACATTGATAATCTCTCAGTAATTGGCATTGCAGGTCCGGGCGACCCGTTTGCTAACCCTGAAGAGACGCTGGAAACAATGCGCTTGGTGAAAAAAGAATTTCCTGATAAGATTTTTTGCTTGTCAACCAACGGACTTAATCTGAAACCTTACATCGACGAGATTGCTAAACTTGGTGTAACGCATGTTACTATTACCATTAATGCTGTTGATTCGGACATCGCAGCTAAAATATATTCCTGGGTACGCCACGATAAGAAAATATATCGTAATCGTGAAGGTGCTGAACTAATGGTGAACAGTCAGCTTGAATGCATTCCATTACTTAAATCCAAAGGAATTACAGTAAAAGTTAATTCCGTGATAATTCCCGGTATAAATGATGAACATATTCAGGAAGTAGCCAGGAGGGTTGCTGAGCTTCATGCTGATGTGATGAACTGCATTCCTTTGTTTCCAAGTAAGGATACAGAGTTTGCCGGAATTGAAGAACCTCCCAAAATGATGATCTTCAGGATCCGGACCCTTGCGAAAGAATATGTTCCTGTGATGACACATTGCGCACGCTGCCGTGCAGATGCAGCCGGACTTTTAGGACAGGATTTTAAAGGTGCGTTTGGTATGCTGCAGGAGTTTGCTTCTATGCCAATCAAACCTAATGATGACAGACCCTATGTCGCAGTAGCAACCTATGAGGGATTACTTGTGAACATGCACCTTGGCGAGGCCCAATCTCTTTACATATACAGGCAAACACCCAACGGTTTCCATTTTGTGGAAGAACGGAAAACTCCACCTTCAGGTTCAGGCGACTTCCGGTGGATTAATCTGGCAAATATGCTTAAGGATTGCAGGGCCATCCTGGTTTCCGGCGTCGGTGGTAATCCCACAAATATCCTGCAACACTCGGGTATCCGCGTTATTCAGATGACCGGCATGATCGATGAAGGACTGGAAGCAGTATTCAACGGCAAAACCATTAAAACAATCAAAAAGGCGGATGCCTTTAAGTGTGGTGAGGCTTGCCGTGGAAATGCGCAGGGGTGTGCTTAATAATTCAACAATTAATCAATTTGCAAATATGCCAATTAAATAAATATCAAAACTTTTTACTAAGTACATAACCATATTTCTATGAAAAAACCGACTTTTCACATTCTGGTATGCAACTCATACCGAATCGCTGGTAGTGCACAGGGTGCCTGCAACAAAAAAAATGCTCCGCAAATGATTCAATATTTTACTGAAGGTGCAGCAGAAAGAGGCTTGGATGTGGCAGTTTCAAGTACAGGATGCTTAAATATATGCGCACAAGGGCCTATCGTAGTAGTTCATCCTCATAACATTTGGTATGGAGGCATTGAATCCGAAGATCAGATGGATGAAATACTTGATGCACTTGAGAACGATGAGGTAGTTGAGAAGTATAAAATCTCGGAATAGAATTTACCCTGTTAAATCCTCTTTTTACATGAAGCAAATCTAAAAGCATTGAATTAAATAACATGGTAGTAATATGATAATCTGTGTTCTGTAATCCCCCTTTTGGGGGTATCAGACAAAAAGCACGCATCCATGAAATCATCCAAAATTCTTTTAATAGACAGTACGCTTCGAGATGGAGAGCAAGCTCCCGGAGTGGTTTTTTCCCGCGAAGAAAAATTGCAGATTGCCGGATTACTGGATAAGGCCGGTGTCAGAGAAGTAGAAGTGGGTACACCTGTTATAGGGAAACGCGAAATAGATGATATTAAAGCCATTGTTAATTCAGGGTTCAGATTTAAAACCCTGGGG
>DATBXH010000495.1:0-3364 GCA_036514375.1 Bacteroidales bacterium
TTATATAGGCCAGATATTCTAAACATCTTCCTTCCGAATCGAAGTATTCAGCAAACTCTATCAGGTTTTGACCTTTGAATAATTTCATGTATCCCTTGATTTTGTTGGGTACAAATATATGTATTTATCTAATGACCTCTACTATTTTTAATATTATAACCTGAATAAAAATCTTTAGGCAATGATTTAATAACTCTTACTGCTTCTTCATCACATCCAAAACCAATACCTTTTATTATTTTTACATTTTTTATATTGCAAGTGCTATCTACTGTGTATTGAACTTGTACAATTCCTTCTATCCTATTCTTTAAAGCTTTTTTAGGATATACCATATTCTTATAAATGTAAGGCGGTATTTTTAAATCAGATACTTTAACTTGATTAATTGAACCTGTAATATTTTTTTTGCGAGCACCTCCATAATAACACGTAACAACAATATCATCTAAATTAACAACTTGTTCTTCAAGCGATACATCTAAACGGATTGAATCATTTTCTGAAGAAATAACCTTTAATGTGGAATCCTTTTGCTGAGAAAATATTAGGTTGGAATTTAAAGATAAAAGTAATGTACCCAGTGCTATTTTCAGATTTACCAAATGCTTTTCACCTTTTGTTAAAAAAGCAAGCCCTGAAACAAAACTAAAAATGATTTTGATGAAAATTCGGTAAGTGGTTTGGTTAGTTCTTAACATCTTTTGAAATTTTAATTACAAACTTTTTCTTATCGTAATTATCTCTAATAAACTCAAATTCTTTTGTCTTATATCCTAAGAAGCTGTAAATTATAGTGAACCTTGATAAAGAATCGGGTATCTTTAGTGAATATTTTCCTTCCGGGCCTGAAATACTTCCGATATTAGTTCCTTTTAGTTGTACAATAGTTCCAATTAGAGGGAAACTATCACGCTCATGAATAAAACCATATAAAGTAGTTTTGCCTTGCGAAAATAACAAATAAGAATTACAGACTAACAGTAAGGCAATTAGTAAAATTTTATTTTTATTCCTCATTTTGGTAAAAATTATTCTAAGATATTTAACATGAGCTATCATTACTAAGTTCTTTTGCCATGTTGCTAACGCCATATACCCGAAGTATTTTGGCTATATCTTGTTTTAGTCTGTATATCCGCACTTCGCCTACATCCCATTTATATCTATTCCGGGTTCTATTATTGGTACTTTGGTCTGTCCTTGCTTTCTTCATAACAGTTAGCGTTGCATGTAATGTTATCGTTGTCAATTGGTTTTCGTCACCCAAGTTATGAAAAAGTCGGATTGGGTGAACCGTATCTTCGCGATTTTTATGCACAGGGTGAGCTAATTATTTTTGAAAGTCGGAGGTTTGCCGCGTTTTCCCAACTAAATGGTAAATATTATATCAGACGGAGAATGAATTGGCCGGAGGCCTGATTAAAGCAACGTAGCGGGACGCTACGCTGAGCAGGGGGGGATTCATCATTTCTTTTTCTTTTGTTTTAGTTTTTTTAATCCTTCCTCTAATTCCTTAATCTCCTTTGCGTCCTCAATATTAATCACTTTTTGTCGGTACTTTTCATACTCTGACTCGGCCAGTTCTTTTGCCAATTTAGCTGAAATTTTTCCTGCATCTCCCAAAATTTCTTTGTCGTTGAGCGTTAAAAAGTCATGTAGTTTCTTTACCCAATCTTTCATATACATAGGATGGCGGTTTCTGGCTTGTAATTCAGCGAATGAAAGGTATTGGTCAACAATTAGGTTCAATTCTTTTAATTCATCTTCGGATAAATAATTCTTGGCAATCGAAACGTCTGTTTTTCTAATTTTTCCTTTGGGCGCATTTTTCCATGTAGTCAGGCCCATATTTTGCTTTTTCGAATCAGCACGTTGATAAATAACTTCCGATGCTGTATGTCCATGAATTGCCCAGTGCATTTTATTCTGAACAGTTTTAAAGAACAAAACACTTTCTTCTGTATTTGGGTCGTAGTCTATTGCTGTAGTGTAAATATCTCGAATTTTTGCATAGAATATTTTCTCAGAGCTACGAATGTCCCTGATTCTATCCAAAAGTTCATCGAAATACTGATTTGTATGTCCAGTCTCTTTTAGTTTTTCATCGTTTAATATAAATCCTTTTATTAAAAATTCCTTTAATTGCTGCGTAGCCCAAATACGAAATTGTGTACCACGATGTGATTTCACCCTATAACCAACCGAAATAATAACATCAAGGTTATAAAGTTTTATATTCCTCTGAACCTCTCGTTTACCTTCGGTTTGAACTGTCAAGTAATCCTTGACAGTTGAAATTTCATTCAATTCTCCTTCTCCATAAATATTCTTAATGTGAAGGCTTATATTTTGTTTTGTGGTTTGAAAAAGTTCAACCATTTGTGCTTGTGAAAGCCAAACTGTTTCTTCCTCTAAACGAACATCAATTTTTGTTTGTCCGTCTTCGGTTTGGTATAATAGTATCTCGGAGTTAGGCATTATATCTTATTAATTTTGTGCAACAAGCAAACTCAAATATATAAAAATGATCAATATGTATAGTGAAACATCATAAAACCAATGTTCGACTCCTCCCGGAGTCGTATCATTATTGGTGTCATTCATTTTCTACAAACATTCGACCCCGCCTGACGGCGAGGCAGGCTCTCTGAGGTCATTTGGGCAAACGCATTAACTTAATCAGCAGACCCTAATTATTTTTGAAAGCCGGAGGTTTGCCGCGTTTTCCCAACTAAACGGTAAATACTATATCAGACGGAGAATGAATTGGCCGGAGGCCTGATTAAAGCAACGTAGCGGGACGCTACGCTGAGCAAGGAATTTATTGGCTGTATTTTAATTTTCTTCATTTATCTATCCACTTTTTAAACTCAATTACTTTGTCTTTACTTACAATTAAATCATAAATGGGTTTGTCGTTATTTAATTTAATTTTCAGCCTGCTCGATGAATAGCTTACCATGTCACCGATTGCATTAATATTGATAATACAATTTCTATTGATTCTGAAAAATTTATCAGGGTCAATTTTTTCTTGTAAATAATCAAGCGAATAGTCAACCGAATACTCTTTATCAGAGAATGTCCTGATAAATGTGGCGCGTTCGAGAATATAAAAACAGGATATTTCATGCGTCGGTATCGACTTGTAGTGCTCTCCAACTTTTATGAGAAACCGGGTTTTATATCCTGTATTTAATTCTTTCGACAATTGTGTTAACAAGTTGACATTGAAAGTTTTTTGATAATGAATGGTTTTAAATTTTTCAATCGCTTTACGCAAAGGAGTTTCTTCAATTGGTTTTAACAAGTAATCAACGCTGTTCACTTTAAATGCCGAAAGCATATATTCATCGTATGC
>DATBXH010000496.1:0-2871 GCA_036514375.1 Bacteroidales bacterium
TGTTTTAGGACAGAATGCACTTACCTTGAAATATTTGTCCAGTTCGGAATAATAACTTTCGAAATCAGCGCTTTTACCCGTGAGGGTAACTTTGCTATAAATTTTTATCCATTTCTCTCCTGAAACTGGCATCATATCAAAAACTGTTTTCCCGATAATATCCCTGGCTTTCAGTCCCATCATCTTCTCGAAAGCAGGATTAATACTTACAAACCTGTAATCGCTTGGGTCCCCGTTATTATCCGTAATGATTTCGTGTAATGCAAAACCATCAATCATTTCGGTAAACAACAACCGGTATTTTTCTTCACTTTCAGCGAGTTTTTCTTCCGCACGTTTACGCTCATCGAGTTCCATTTTAAGGAGGTTATTGGTTTCTGCGAGTTCTTTGGTACGGATTTGAATCTTTGATTCCAGTTCTTCGTTTAGTTTTTGTAATGCTTCCTCATTTTTTTTACGTTCGATGCCATATCGGATGGCCCGTAAAATATTTTCGGGAGTCAGATTGTTTTTAACGAGATAGTCCTGTGCTCCTACTTTTACGGAAGTCAGTGCAACGTCTTCATCATCCAGACCGGTCATCACTACGACGGGAACTTTAACCTGTGAGGCCTTGAATTTTTTCAGGGTTTCCAGTCCCACACTGTCAGGCAATCCTAAGTCAAGCAAAATGACATCGAATTCCTTTTTTCCTGCCATTTTTATGGCATCGCCTAACCTTGAGGAATGATCTAACGCGAATTTCGTTCCTTTGGATTTTAATAATTCCTTTATAATGTAAACATCGCCAGGGTTATCTTCTACAACTAGGATGTTCAATGGCGTTTCATTGCCAGGGATGGTTTCCATTTTCAATTTATTTACAAGTGCTGGTTTGACACAATTCTATCTGTTTCCTTGCTTGTGGCATTTATTCTTTCCCTGGTAATTTTACCAGAGAAAACCAGAATTCTTCAATAGATTTGACCACTTTAACAAATTGATCCAGGTCCAGTGGTTTTGTTACGTAACAATTCGCATGGAGGCTATACGATTTAAAAATATCCTCCTCTGCCTGAGAGGTCGTCATCACCACCACCGGAATTTGCTTCAGATTATCGTCCGATTTTATTTCTGCCAGGACCTCTCTTCCGTCCTTTTTGGGAAGGTTTAGGTCCAGAAAGATCAAATCGGGCCGGGGCGATTCACTATATCCATTTTTTCTGTAGAGGAAATTCATGGCTTCTACGCCATCTTTTACGAGATGTAAACGGCAGTATATTTTATTATCATTAAGTACTTCCTTGATAAGACGTGCATCGCCCTGGTTATCTTCCACAATCAGGATATCAATTAAACTCATGGATTGCTTTTTCATTATTTATTAATTATAGGTTTTCGTATGGTAAAATAAAAGGTGGTTCCTTTGTCTAACTCAGATTCTACCCAGATTCTGCCTCCGTGACGTTCTACTACTCTTTTGCAAATAGCAAGGCCGATTCCTGTTCCTTCGTATTCATCCTTAGGCTGTAATCGTTGAAATATCTGGAAGATTCTCTCGAAATATTGTTTTTCGATGCCTATGCCATTGTCTTTTACTGAAAAAATAAAATGATCGTTCTCTTCTTGTGATGAAATATGGACCACCGGTGTTCCTGCGGAAAATTTAATGGCGTTTCCGACAAGGTTTTGAAATAACTGTACCATTTGTCCTTCATCGGCAAATACAACCGGCAATTCATCGATGGTTACCAGGGCATTCTTTTCCTGTATTTTTACATTCAGGTTATACATCACTTTGGCCAGGACCTCATGCATATCTACATCGGAGAATTCCTTACCCCTTGTTTGAATCCTCGAAAAGGCGAGAAGGTCGTTAATCAGCGTTTGCATGCGCGAGGCCCCATCTACGGCAAATTGAATAAAATCCTTGGCATCCTGGTCCAGCTTATTCTTATAACGTTGAGCTAATAACTGAGTGAAGCTTGAAACCATGCGCAACGGTTCCTGCAAATCGTGCGAGGCAACATACGCAAACTGCTCCAGTTCCTTGTTCGAACGAAGCAATTCTTCATTAAGACTGAACAGGACTTGCTCCGTATCCTTCTTCATAGCTGTAATGTCGAAGCAAACACCGGTCATTTTAACCGGTTTTCCTTTACTGTCTTTTGTTACAAGTGCTTTGGCACTGATATGCTTGATGTCACCATCTTTTGATTTGATTCTGTAAACAGTTTCGAAGTGGACATCTTCTTCCAATGCTTTTTTAATGGCATTTCTTGTATGCGGAACGTCTTCTTCTACCAGGAAAACTTCAAAGGCATCGTATGTTTTGCCAAAGGAGCCGGGCTCAACGCCAAACATACGTTCCATCCTTTCGTCCCACTCAATATCATTGGTTGCAATATCCCATACCCAAACGCCAATACTTCCGTTTTCCAACGCAAGTTTTAGTTTTTCTTCCGATTCTTTAAGTTCTTTTTCCGCCTTTTTTCGTTTGGTAATATCCTTGTCTACCTCAATAATAGCAATAGGATCATTGTGTTCGTCTTTATAAAGGATCCAGGAACTAAGCACCAGAACAATCTGACCGTCTTTTCCCTTATGCTGAAGTTCGCCTTCCCACTTACCCTGGTCATAAAGTTGTCCGAATATTTCTTCCAGAGGCTGGGGATATTGTGTTTGCAATAATTCACGATATACTTTACCAACAGTTTCCTCGTCCCTGAATCCGTATATCTTTTCCATCCCATTATTCCAGATGATAATCTCATCATTGAGGTTTCGAACAAGCACTGGTGCATGTTCCAGCATTTTGGCATGTTCCCTGAGAGATTGCTCGCTTTTCTTACGTTCCGTAACGTCTCGTATGACACTAAGGATCATTTCCTG